>DATBND010000092.1:0-2130 GCA_036554505.1 Actinomycetota bacterium
GGGGACCAGTCGGGATCGATGTCAGTCGCCTTGTTGTTGCTCGTGAGACGCGTCAGGCCCGTGCCGGTCACGTTCATCTTGTAGATCTCGTAGTTCCCGTCCCTGTTGGTGGCGAACGCGATCTGAGTGCGGTCGGGGGACCAGCTAACGCCCGCCTCCGCGGCCGCCGTGAACGTGACGCGGTTCTCGACCGCGCCGTTGGGGTCCATCGTGTAGATCTCCGACTGACCGTCACGATCGCTTACGAAGACGATGTCCCCGACCGCCGCGTTTGCTCCGGGCATCAGGCCCAACACGAAAGAAGCGGCCAGAGCGATGATCGCTCCGCCGCGTCGGATCCGAACAAGTGTGCGCACACGCGCGTTCGCCGTCTCCCAGCCCATGTTGCCTCCCTTTTCCCTCCGCCGACCGACGCCACGGGGCGCCGGCTTGGTCACCCTCTTGGTACGGCGACCTTCCCGTCGCCACCCGGTTGCTAGGGATATTCAAGGCGAGTCGGGCGAGCGGGGTAAATCGGGCATTAGACGTATTCGCGGCATAGTCGCTGTGGACTACACCGGGCTAGTCCGGACTAGCCATTGAACGTAGGTCTAGAGTCCGGTTGTGACCAGCCATGCTCTCGTCGCCGTGACCGTCGTCGGGACCGATCAGCCCGGGATCGTCGCGGGCGTGACGAAGACCCTCTACGACGTCGGGTGCAACCTGGAGGATGCATCCTCGGCGATCTTGCGCGGCCATTTCACGATGACACTGATCGTGGGAACGCCCGGGGAGATGACCGCCGAGACGCTCGAATACCTGATGCAGCCGGTCGCCGCGCAGCACGCTCTCGTCGTCACGGTGAGAGACGTCGAGGAGGTCCACGTCCGCCCGATCGAGCCCACTCACATGGTGTCGGTTTACGGCGCGGACAAGCCCGGGATCGTCTTCCGGGTCGCGGATGCCCTGGCCGGGCTCGGGGCGAACATCACGGATCTGACCTCGCGCGTGATCGAGGGCGGTGACGCCCCCGTCTACGCGTTGATGATGGAGGTCGCGGTGACGGACCCGGACGCCGCGAACAGCGCGCTCGAGCACCTGCGCAGCGAGCTGGGGCTCGAGGTCAGCGTCAGCGCGCTCGACACCAGCGTCCTGTAGCCCCGCCGTGGCCGTCCGACCGGTGGTGCGCCTTCCCGAGCGCGTTCTGAGCGAGCGCGCGCACGAGACCTCGGGCACCGAGGACGAGCTCGTTCGCGACCTAATCGACACGATGCGAGCCTCGCCGGCGTGTGTGGGCCTGGCCGCCCCCCAGATCGGGCTCGCGCGCAGGGCCATAGTGGTCGACGTCACCGGTCACAAGAAGACGACGACGTGCCACGGCATGGTTGTGCTGCTCAATCCGGTTCTCGTCGCTGAGTCCGGGCGGGAGCTGGGTCGCGAGGGCTGTATGAGCGTCCCGGACTTCACCGCTAACGTCGCGCGTGCGACCGCTGTCACGGTCGGCGGGATCGGCGCGGACGGCGAGGGCGTCGTGCTGGAGACCGACGGGTTCGAGGCGCGTGCTTTCCAGCACGAGATCGATCACCTCGACGGTCTCTTGATTCTCGATCGCGTCGCGTCGCTCGCCACCGACGTGTTCCACAGAAAGGTCTACGAGTAGGGCGCTGCTAGCCGCCGACCGCGTGATGTCGCTCGCCACGGAACGGGGTTCGAGCGAACGTTTACGAGTAGGGCGCTGCTAGCCGCCTACTGCGGCGAGCTTCGACTTCCCTCGACGCCGGGACCTCGTCGTGCGGTCGCGCCCTGCCTCCTTGGACTCGTAGAGCGCCGCGTCTGCCGCCCGCACGAGTGCCTCTGCGTCGACGGCATGCGTCGGGAAGGTCGCGATCCCGGCGCTCGCCGTGACGGAGAAGTCCATTCCGATCCGGGCCATGCCGCGGCGGAGACGCTCGGCAACTCGGGGCGCTTCCTTCGAGCTGCACGCAGGCAGGATCACTGCGAACTCCTCGCCGCCGAAGCGCGCGGCGGTGTCGAAGGCGCGGCATTCCTCCTGTAGCGCCGCGGCGACGCGACGCAGCACCTCGTCGCCGACGGGGTGGCCGTGCTCGTCGTTGATCTTCTTGAAGTGGTCGATGTCGATCATCGCGAGAG
>DATBND010000103.1:0-5387 GCA_036554505.1 Actinomycetota bacterium
GTAGTCAACGTCGCGATTGCAAAGCCGACCAGCACCGGCACGATCGGCGACACGTGGACGCCCGAGATCGAGAATTCCATGACGGGCGAGCATTGCACGGCCCCCGCACCGCGCCGGCCTGGCTACGCAGGCGTTAGGTCCCCCCTCGAAGCGCGCTCAGAGCGCGCTTAGGGACGAACCTTGACGGAAGAGCGAGGCCAGGCTGGACTTCGGCGGCGGCCCCCCGCCTAAAGCCCTAGCAGGGGTCCTTCTCGACCAGCGTGTACTTGCGCAGGCCGAACTTGGTGCTCTTGGGGGGCCCGTCCTCGGTCGACCACGAGATGTGCACGCCCGAAACGAACGCGAGCTGCTTGTCGCTGCTCCCGGTCCACAGGACACGGAACTGGGTCGTCTTCTCGCGCTTGGTGAGGCTCGGCACCTGCTTGTCCGGATACAGCGTCGAGGTCTGCGAGATCGACCCGGCGGTCGACGCGTTCCCCCCGGCGTCCGCGGTCAGCTCGGTCTTCAGCCGCTTGGACTTCTTGGCGCTCTCGTCGGCCTCGGGGGTGCGGGCGACGACCTTGGCGCGGGCAGGGAAGACCATGTCGGACTTGGCCGAGGTGACGCACCACCCCGCCCTGGGCTCGATCGTCGTCTGGAGCCAGAAGACTCCGTAGTCGCGCGCCTCGTTGGACTCCGACGCGGGGTCGAGGGTGAAGAAGCGCTGGCACGCCTTGACGACGGCGACGACCTCGTCCCGATGCTCGTCGCGCTCGGTGGCGCACTTGCGTCCCTGGGCCACGAGGTTCTCGGACACCTTGGGGTCGTCCCGCGCCTGGAGCTGCTCGGCCAGCGCGGGCGTGGCCAACATGACGCAGATAGCGAGGGACGCGGCCGCTGCTACGGCGCCGCGCGACGGGATACGAGACATGGGGGCTCCCTTCCGTTTTCAAGGCGTGCCTCGTGGGGCGTAGAGGGCCCTAGCGTCTCACACCGGTGCTAGCTTCCCGTGCATGAGCGATGCCGTGCGACGCAGGATCGAGGAGTCCGAGGCCCTCACCTTGTCCCCCCGAGCGACGCTGTCCACCGCCTCGAAGGGCCGGGACCACGACGAGCCCGAGGACGACCTTCGCACCTGTTTCCAGCGTGACCGTGACCGGATCGTCCACTCCAAGGCCTTTCGGCGGCTGGCGCACAAGACCCAGGTCTTCCTCGCCCCGGAGGGTGACCACTACCGGGTCCGGCTCACCCACACGCTCGAGGTCACCCAGGTCGCTCGCACGATCGCGCGGGCGCTAGCGCTCAACGAGGATCTCGTCGAGGCGATCTGCCTGGGTCACGACGTCGGCCACACCCCGTTCGGCCACCTCGGCGAGGAGGTCGTCGCCGGCTTCTATCCGGGATTCCGCCACAACCTGCAGTCGGTGCGCATCGTCGAGGTCCTCGAGCGCCTCAACCTCACGTGGGAGGTCCGCGACGGGATCGCGAACCACACGTGGTCGATGCCGATGCCGTCCACGCTCGAGGGCCAGATCGCGCGCTACGCCGACCGGATCGCATATCTGAACCACGACATCGACGACGGCATCCGGGCGAGCTTCCTCGCGGAGTCCGACCTGCCGCCCGAGACCCGCGACGTCCTCGGGACCACTCCGGCGAAGCGGATCAAGACGATGGTCTCCGATCTCGTCGACGCGTCGGCTTCGGGCGGCGCGATCGAGATGAGCCCGGCGATCTTCGATGCGATGGCCGTGACGAGGTCCTTTCTCTTCGAGCACCTCTACCTCGGCAAGATCGGCCACGCGACCGGAGAGGCCGTGCAGCGGATCCTTCAAACCCTGCTGGAGCACCACGCCGCGGCCCCCGATCACAACCTCGCCCCCGACGGAGAGGCGCCGGCCACAACCGATCCGATCGTGCGAGCCGTCGACTATGTGGCTGGCATGACCGACCGTTTCGCGATCCGGGCGTTCGAGACCCTGGTCGAGGGGCCGTCGGGGCTCCACGCCTTAGGATGAGCCCGACTTCCCCGTCGGGCCCACGCACGTAGCGAGGGTTCAGCAGCGAGCCGCGACACGAGAGGCACGATGGCGAAGATCAACGACGAAGACATCGACAACCTGCGTGAGTCGGCGGACATCGCCGAGATCGTCTCCGGTTACACGCAACTGAAACGCTCGGGCGGACACACGTTCAAGGGCCTATGCCCGTTCCACTCCGAGAAGACGCCGTCGTTCTCCGTCGACACGGCAAAAAACCTCTGGCATTGCTTCGCGGCCGACACCGGCGTCATCACGTGGAATGGAACGTTTCCCATCGGAAAGCTTGCCGGAGAGACCCATCGTCTCCTGACTCTCGGGGGGCTTTGGGTAGACGCGCAGATCAGATCGTTCGGCCAGCAGCAGCTTTGGGAAGTCGAGCTGAGCAGAAACCGGCGACGAAAGACGATCTACACAACGGATGGGCATCGATGGTTCGTCCGGTCTGGGGCGGGCGCCCGATCGATCAAGGAAGTGCTCACGCGGGATCTCAAGCCCGGCAACCGGTTGCCACATGTGTTCCCACGCACGGGCAATCTGTTGGCGACGGGTCCTTCGCCATTCGGGGTCGCCCATGGGTTTGCGTTCGGTGACGGAACCAGAGACGCGAGGTACGGGAGCTCGGCCCAGTTCTGCCGTGACAAGGACGCGGAGCTTCTGAAGTATTTCCCGGAAGCGAAGGTATGGACCAAGGGACGAACCAGGATTGGCCGTCTGCCACTCTTCTTCAAGGATCGTCCACCGCTGGACGAGGCGCCTGGCTACGTCTATGGCTGGCTGGCCGGCTACTTCGCCGCAGACGGTTGTGTCTCTACCGATGGACAGGTTGTGATGTCGTCGGCGTCTAGAGACAATCTCGAGTTCGTCCGAACCATCGCTAATCGGCTAGGCATCGGTACATACGGAATCAAGTCGCAGGCGCGAATGGGCTATGGCAGCACGCTCACGAACCTCTATCACCTGACCTTCATCAACTCGACCGTGCCACCAGAGTTTTTCGTGCTGTCCCGCCACCGTCGTCGCTTCGAAGAGACGGCCGCCAGACAGGAACGCGAGCGAAAGGGATGGGTGGTTCGCTCTGTCCGCTGCACGGACCAAGAGGCAGAGGTCTTCTGCGCGGTCGTCCCGGGGACTCACGCGTTCGCCCTGGAAGACAACATCCTTACGGGAAATTGCTTCGGCTGCTCGAAAGGCGGCAACGTCTACACGTTCGTCCAGGAGATCGAGAACCTTCCATTCCCGGAAGCGGTCGAGTGGCTCGCGCGCAAGACAGGCTTCCCGCTGCGCTACGAGGAGAGCCGGCCCGGTGAGGCTCAGAGGTCGGGGCTCAAGGCGCGTCTCGTCGAGGCGAACAAGCTCGCCACGGCGTTCTTTCACGACGCGTTGATGACGTCGTCCGATGCCAAGGCGGCGCGCGACTACCTCGGGGGACGCGGCTTCGGCAAGGAGGTGGCCGAGCGCTGGCAGCTGGGTTACGGACCGGGCCGCGACTCGCTTACCCGCCATCTACTGGGCAAGGGATTCACCCAGGACGAGCTCCTCCAGGCGAACCTGAGCCTCCGGAGCGAGCGCGACGGCAACCTGTTCGACGCGTTCCGTCAGCGCATCATCTTCCCGACGTGGAACCTGCAGGGCGACGTCGTCGCGTTCGGGGCGCGCGCCCTCGGAGATCAGCAACCGAAGTATCTGAACTCGGCCGAGACGCCGGTGTTCTCGAAGTCCCGCATCATGTACGGGCTCAACCGGGCGAAGTCGGCGATCGCGCGCGGGGCAGCGCTCGTCGTCGAGGGCTACACCGACGTCATCGCGCTGCACGAGGCCGGGATCCAGGAAGCGGTCGCGACGAACGGCGTCGCGCTCGGCGAGACCCACTTCGAGCTGCTGAAGAAGTTCTCGTCGCGCGCCGTCCTCATGTTCGACTCGGACGCGGCCGGCGCGGGCGCGACGGAACGAGGCTTCGGGATACATCACAGGATCGGCCTCGAGGTGCTCGTCGCGCCGCTTCCGCCGGGTCGCGACCCGGCCGACGTCGTCACGCAAGACGGCTCGGATGGCATAAAGAAGGTCATCGAGTCGGCGCAACCGCTGCTGGAATTCAAGCTCGAGCAGACGATCGGGAAGCTCCCGCTCGACACTCCCGAGGCGCGTTCCCGGGCCGTGGGCGAGGCGGTCAAGGTGCTAGGGTTGAACCCCGATCAGATCGCACGACACCAATACGCGTTCATGGTTGCACGGCGTATCGGCGTTGACCCGGAGACCGTTCAGCGGGCATTGCAGGAGGACCGAACGAACGGCTCCACGGTGGCGGGGGGAGCGAGTGACAGCCAGCGCGACCGTCGCCTGCCCGGGCACGTAAAGGTGGAACGGGAGGCGTTGCAACTGCTGTTGACGCGGACGCGTGAGATGGGCGCCTGGTTTGGCGACATCGCCGAGAGCGACTTCACCTCACCTCCTCGTCGCGAGCTGTTCAAGCGTGCGAACGAAGCCCACGACGCCGGCCGTGCCTACGTCGGAGCGGACGTGGTGGACGAAATGTCTCCCGAGGCGCGGTCGTTGTTCACGGAGTTGACTGTGTCGGGGGATGCTTTCGTCGCCGTCGACGCGGCCTCGGTGCGTGAGGTGTTCGTGCGGATAAAGGTGTTCAAGCTGGAGAAGGAGATCAAGACGAAGCGCAACACGCTCCAGGACGTAAATCCGCTGGTGGACCCGCAGAAGCACGACGATCTGTTCACTCAGCTCGTGGGGCTCGAGGCCGAGCGCCGGGATCTCCTCCGCCAGCTCCAGGGGGTCGCGTGAGCGAAGACCGCGCCACCGTCGAGAAGGAGCAGCCGGTAGAGGCCGCCCAGCCCCCGCCGCCGCCCATGCCGGCTCCCACAGGGACTACTCAAGAAGAAGTCACGAAGATCATGCTCGGCGCGAAGGCCGAGGGCTCGATCAGCGCGGCTGACCTCGCGGAGAAGCTGGCCGTGCTCGACATCACCACCGACGACACCGACGCGGTCTACCAGCGGCTCGTCGAGATGGGCGTCGACATCGTCGAGGACGAGGCGATCCTCGAAGAAGAGGAAGAGGAGGAAGAGCCGGCCCCCGACGCGGACGAGGAACGAGCGCGCGCTCGCCGCGAGGTCGAGATGGCGCTTAAGGCTCCGACCAACGATCCCGTCCGCATGTATCTGAAGGAGATCGGGCGCGTCTCGCTTCTCACCGCCCAAGAAGAGGTGTCGCTGGCAAAGCGGATAGAGGCCGGCGTGTTCGCGACGGAAGAATTGGCCGACCCCGCGGCCAAGCTGACGGAGGCGCGCGTCAACGAGCTCCGCTGGCTCGAGTTCGACGGCGACCGCGCCAAGCGTCACCTCGTCGAGGCGAACC
>DATBND010000230.1:0-13850 GCA_036554505.1 Actinomycetota bacterium
CTGTTGCATCTACAACTATATTCCCAGCAATTGTTGTGCTTGCAACTAAATTTGGTATGATGGCGGCATGCCGACGGCGACGACACCCCGGATGACCAGAGCGAAGCGAGTGGAGCCGTGGGCACTGCTCCTCCAAGCGCACTCGTCTCTGGTGGACAGGCTCGAGCACGAGCTCCTGGACGAGCTCGGCCTGCCCCTGACGTGGTACGAGGTCCTTCTCTACCTGGTGCGCGCCGAGGACGGCCGCCTGCGCATGACCGATCTGGCCGGATCCTTACTGCTGAGCAAGAGCGGCGTCACGCGCCTGGTCGACCGGATGGAGGCCACGGGCCTCGTCGAACGCGGCGTGTGCTCCTCGGACCGGCGCGGCTCGTTCGCAGTCATCACGAACAAGGGCCGTGCCCTGCACCGGAAGGCCGCTCCGATCCACCTGCGCGGGGTCGAGGAGCACTTCCTCGGCCACCTCAGCGCCGCCGAGCGACGCGCGCTCACCACGGGGTTGCGAAAGGTAGTTGCGGCCGCCGGCCTCGCCGAGCAAGCGTCCTAGGGCCCGACCACTTCTCCGAAGAACGCGGCGAGCGCGTTCACGTCCTGCTGGACGAGCTGATGGCCCGACGGGACGACCCGGTGTGCGACCTCGGCGCCGGCCGCGCGCAACGACTCGACGAGTCCCTCTGTGGACTGCACGGGGACGATCGGGTCGTGGCTCCCCGAAAGGACCAGCACGGGCTTGCCCGCGAGGTCCGGAGTCGATCCCGAGACGGCCGTGGGGTCGAAAGGCTTCATGGCGCGCACCAACGCGGCGCCGGCAAGGATCTCTGGACGAAGAACCATCGTGGCCGATGCGATGTTCGCGCCGTTCGAATAGCCGAGCGCTACGACCCGCGTTGCATCGAACCCGTACGTCTCCGCGGCCGCCACGACGAAATCGGCCAACTCGCGGCTGCGCGCGACGAGGTCGTCGACGTCGAAGACCCCCTCGCCGAGCCTGCGGAAGAAGCGCGGGGCGCCCATCTCGAGGACCTTCCCGCGCGGGCTGAGGACGTTGGTACCGGGAGCGACTACGGAGACGAGCGGCAGCATGTCATTCTCGTCACCGCCGGTGCCGTGCAACGCGAGCACCGTGGTCGTCGCCCCATCCACGGGAAGCCACCGGTGGACGAATCCGAGGTCCTCAGCCATCGAGGTCCTCAGACATCGAGCTCCTCGAAGAAGACCTCGTCGACGAAGCACCACGCCCACTCCTCGCCGGGTTGAGCCGACCGCACTATGGCGTGCCCGGTGGCGTGGAAGTGCTTGGTCGCGTGCTTGTTCTTCGAGGTGTCGCAACATCCCATGTGGCCGCACATCAGACACAGGCGTAGGTGGAACCATGTGTCGCCGATCGCGAGGCAGTCCTCACACCCGTCGGCCGAGGGCGTGACCGGACGGACGTCCTGCACGTGGGGGCATTCCGTCGTCTCCAACCGTGTCTCCTCTCCTCAGCCCTGCCTCAGCTCGGGGGCGGGCCCCCCCACCGGCTCCACTCCTGCACGCGCTTCGAGACGTGCAAGCTTGCGCCGGTCTACCGCCGCGGTCCCGAGATACAGGACGGTGAACGCGGCCGTCGCGACGAGGACGATCGTCGCTCCGCTCGCGGGTCCGAGATAGAACGACAGGTACATCCCCACCAAGCCGCACAACGCGCCGACCAGCGTCGAGATTCCCAGCATCCGGCCGAACGAGTCGGTCAAGAGACGCGCCGAGATCGCGGGGATGACGATCATGGCCGCGATCAAGGTGACGCCGAGCACCCGCATCGTCGCGACGACGGTGGCAGCCAGGACCAGAGAAAAGAGAACGTCCAGCCGGCGGACGTTCACCCCGTGAGCCTCGGCCACATCGGGATCGAACGTCGCGAACAACAGAGGCCGGTACCTCGTGAACACGATCGTCCCGGCCCCCGCCGCGACGAGCGCGAGGACGAGCAGGTCGCCGCCGGACACCCCCAGGATGTTGCCGAACAGCGCGGCGTCGAGGTTGACCTCGAGCCGGTCCGTCGAGCTGATCAAGGCGACGCCGAGCGCGAACGAAGCGGTCGTGACGATCCCGATCGCTGCATCCGCCCCTATGCGGCGGCGCCGGCCCAGCGCGTTGATGAGCAGCGCGGCGCCCAGCCCCCACGCTCCCGCGCCCAGATAGAAGTTCACGTCCAGCAGGTACGACGCGACCGCTCCGCCGAAGATCGCGTGCGAAAGACCGTGCCCGATGTAGGACATCCGGCGTAGCACCACGTACACGCCGACAAGTCCGCACAAACCGCCCCCGAGCACACCGGCGAGCACCGCGTTTCGGAAGAACTCGTAGTCTCGTAACGGATCGATGAGCCAGCTCACGGGCGCGGCTCTCCCCCGTCGGCGCCCAGGATCGTGACCCCGTGGTGACCGGCCCGAAAATGCTCGTCCTCGATCGCCGACGGCCTGTCTCCGACCAGCAGCAGCCCGTCCTGGCGGACGATGAGCATCTCGGTCCCGTAAAGGGTGCGCAAGGTCTCCGCGGTCAGAATCTCCGCGGGTGAACCTGCAGCGATGACGCGCCGGTTGAGGCAGATCAGGCTCGGGACGTGGGCGGCCACCGCGTTGAGGTCATGCGTCGTCAACACGATCGCGATGCCGTCATGGTTGAGCTCGTGCAACAGGTGCAGCATCTCGTGACGACTCCCCACGTCGACCCCGTTGGTGGGCTCGTCCATGAGCAGCAGCGAGGGCTCACGGTGCAACGCGCGCGCGACGAACGCGCGCTGTTGCTGGCCTCCGGAGAGATCGGCGATGTGACGCGCCGCGAGATCGCGGATACCCAACCGCTCGAGCACCTCGTGGGCGGCGCGTCGCTCGGCTTTCGACGCCCACGGCACCAGACGCGGCTGAGCGGCCCGGCCGAGCAGCACGACCTCCTCCACGGATACGGGAAACGTCCAGTCGATCGTCTCGAGCTGCGGGACGAGCGCAAGGCGGAGATCGGCTCCGCTCCGAGCGCGCACGACGCGGCCCGCGGTGGGCCGGATCGCCCCCGATACCAGCTTCAAGAACGTGGTTTTGCCGGCGCCGCTCGGACCGACGATGCCGGCGAACGCGCCCGGGGGGATCTCGAGGTCGAGGTCCTCGAGGACGCGGCCGTCGCCGTAGGAATGAGAGACCGCCTCGAACCGAACGAGGGCGTCGCTCACGACCCGATCCCGTCTGCCTCCAGCTTCTCCAGCGTGGACGGATCACCGCCCAGGGCCTCCGCCATGGCGCTCACGTCGAAGATCATGAGCCCTATATACGAGTGCTCGGGGTCCCCCGCATCTCCGGGCAGGTCGTCGTCGCGCAGGCTCGCCTCGAACCTGACCCCGGTCTCCCGCGCGATCTGCTCGAGCACCGGGCTGGGGAACACCTCGGAACCGAAGATCGCGGGGACGCTGGTGGCCCTGATCTGGTCGACGAGCCGGGCGACATCGCGCGCGGACGGCTCGGCGAAGTCGCCCGGCTGAATCGCGCCGAGGACGCGAAACCCGTACTCCTTTGCGAAGTAGGCGAACGAGTCGTGATACGTGAGCAGGACACGATTCTCCGGCGGGATCGTCTGCACCGTCGACCTGATCGCCTGGTCGAGGCGCTCGAGCTCGGAGACATAGGCGTCGGCCCGCGACTCGAACCCGTCGCCCCCGCTCGGACCGACCTCGATCAGCTGCTCTGCGATGAGCTTTGCGTAGTCGATCGCGAACGGGACCGACATCCAGAGATGGGGGTTGGGTTTGCCGCCCGATCTCGGGAACGAGAAGTCGTACAAGTGGTCGGAAGGATCGATGGCCTCATCACCGAGAGCGACGATCGGCGTGGCGTCCGGAGCGTTCGTGCGAGCGAGATCGACCGTTGGCTCCTCCAGCTCGAGGCCGTTGACGAAAATCAGGTCGGCCTCCGCTATCTGACGCACGGTGGCGGTCGTGGGCTCGAACGTGTGGGAGTCGACGCCCTCCGGCACGATGCCGGCCACCTCCGCGCCCTCCCCGGCCACGTTGCGAGCAATGTCGGTGATGGGTGAGACGGTCGTGACGACGACGAACCGGGGCGGCCTCAGGGCGTGCCCTTCGGGTTCCGACGTGCAACCGGACGCCGCGACGAGTATCGCCGTGCATCCGAGCAGGACCGTCTTCCGCACGGCCCGATCGTAGCGGCCCGTGCTTTACTCGTAGCCGGACGCCGAGGCCGGGAGCGCACGCGAATGAACAGCACGGCCGTCATCGAGGCGGTGAAGGAAGGCGACGTCGCGCGTCTGCGCGAGCTCGTCGCATCGGAGCCCGGCGCGGCCTCGGCGCGCGACGCCGACGGCTCTTCGGCGCTCATCCTCGCCGTCTACCGCGACAGGCAGGATCTCGTCGACGTCCTGCTGTCGGCGCGCCCGACGATCGACGTCTTCGAGGCCGCCGCGATCGGAGACGAGGGACGCCTTCGCCGGCATCTCGACAGGGACGAGGAGCTCGTCCACGCGTGGTCGCGCGACGGGTTCACGCCCCTGCATCTGGCGGCCTTCTTCGGCCACGAGGCCGCCGCACGACTGTTGGTCGAGCGGGGGGCGGATCCGAGCGTCGTCTCCCAAAGCCCGATGGGCGTAGCCCCCCTCCACAGCGCAGCCGCCGGCGACAACGGAGCCGTGGCGCGCCTGCTGGTGGAGGCGGGAGCGGACGTCAACGCGCGTCAGCGCGGCGGGTGGGTCCCGCTCCACTCCGCGGCGTCCAACGGCGACGCCGAGCTCGTGCGCTTCCTCCTCGACAACGGGGCGGATCCCGATGCCCGCCAGGACGAGGGCAAGTCTGCCGCGGACGTGGCTGCCGAGAAGGGCCACGACGAGATCGCCGCGCTGCTGTCGGAAACGGCCGGCTAACGGGGGACCGGCTGAGCGCGCTGATCGCGCGCCCACGCCGCGAGCAAGCCCCTGTAGTGCGGCACGAAGCGATCGTGCTCGTGTGACGGGAACGTCGAGCGCACGGCGTCGACGAGCAGAGCGTCGAACTCGGGGCTCTCGACGTAGTCGACCATCACCTCGTCGATCTCGGGGAGGTGCTTCTCGCAGAACTCGTAGTAGCGCTGGGTGTCGAAATAGTCGTCGGCGAGTCGCCGGTACTCCCTAAGCTTCTCCTCGTAGCGCAAGTTCTCGCTGTCGCCGATGTCGAAATAGGTGCGCGTATCAGGGTCGATGCGCGTGCGCCGGCCCGTGATGGTGCAGAAGAGGCTCCACTTGACCAACGCCTTGATCGCCCATGGGAAATAGTAGTGAAGGCTGATGATGGACATGTCGGGGCACGCGTTGGCGTAGTCGATCGGATAGATCTGCCCGTCCTTCACGATCATCTCGCACGAGTTGAACTCCCACCTGAAGAACGCGTTGACCAACCGGCTGATCGTGAGGACCTCGTCCCCCTGCTCCGCCGTAAGGAAGCCGTGGTCGACCTGGTACCTGTCGTGCAAGGGGCGAGAGGGCTCGTAGTGCATGACCATCGACTCGGCACCGATAGAGAGGCTTCGCGCAAACACCTCGTAGTCCTCTAGCGAGGCCTGCAGATGCATTAGGCGCTCGCCGGACTCGTCGTAGCGACGATGCAGCTCGGCGTCGTTCGTCACCCGGGTGACACCGACCCACGCGCCGCCGTCGAACGGCTTCATGTACAGCGGATAACCGACTCGGGCGGCGACGTCCTCGAGCTCGAAGGACTGGTTGTACTTACTTGCCGTGTAGGGAAAGCGCTCGTTCTCCGGCGGCTGCTTGTGCGGGAGCATCCACGTCTCGGGGATCTTGAGCCCGAGGCGGATCATTGCGCAGTACGCGGAGTGCTTCTCCATGGATTGGAACGTGAACGGGTTGTTGAGGAGGTAGACGTCGTTCATCAGCGCGGCCTTCTTCAGCCACTCGCGCGGCACGTAGTACCAGTGAGCGAGCCGGTCGATAACGAGCGCATAGCGCGGACGCGCGCGCAAGTCGAAGGGCTCGATCGTTATGCGTTCGACGTCGACCCCGTGCACGTCCCCTTCGTAGGAGACCTCGGGCGACAGCCTTCGCATCACGCCCTCGAACGCGCGCGGCCAGTCCTCCTCCGTCCCGAGCAACATCCCGATCAGGTGTCTGTTCATGTCAGCAAAACCTCGGCAGATGGTGGGCAAGCTGATTCCTCCACGACGGCCAGTCGTGCGGCACGTCGTAGCCCCACAGGTCTACCTCGTGACGGATGTTCTTGCTCGCGAGGATCCCGGCGAAGCGTTTGGTCGACTCGAGCGCCCCGGTCGTGTCCTCCCATTGGCCCTGGCCGCAGACGAGCACGAGGCTCACCCGGTCCCGTAGCCAGTCGAGGTGGCCGCCCTCGAGATTCGGGACGTAATCGGCCGGGTTGTTGAAGTAAAAGCCGTCGCCCTTCTCTCCCCACCCCACCGCGGACATGTCGTAGACACCGCTCTGGCAGATGGCGAGGGGGAACAGCTCGGCGTGCTTGAGGGCGAAGTTCGCGGCGTGGTAAGCCCCGAAGCTGCAGCCCGTGACGGCGATATCCAGCGGTCCACCGCAATCGCCGTGTATCCACGGGACGACCTGGTTGAGGATCCAGTCCTCGTAGCGCTCGCCGCGGCGCGCCCGTTCCTCGAGGGGAAGGCTCTCGTCGTGCCAGCTGCCCCCGTCGTAGCTGTCGACGCAGTAGATCTTCACGCGCCCGTCGTCGACGAGTCCCCGAACGACCTCGATCATCCCGCGCTCCTCGTAGTCCCAGCAGCGTCCTTGTTGCGACGGAAAGACGAGGACGGGTCGTCCGTGGTGCCCGTACGCGATCATCTCGCCGTCGTGACCGATGGCGGGCGAGTACAGCGACACGTGCTCGCGCCTCATGCCCACGTCCTCGCGAGCAGATCGGTGAGATAGGGCTCGAAGGTGTCGCGCCACCCCACCCAGTTGTGCGCATCGGGGTTGGCGAAGAAGCGGGTCTCGTAACCCTGCTCGCGCAGTGCCCGGTGCATGGCGCGATTGTTGGCCATGTTCTCCTCCACGGTCCCGCACGTCATCGTGACGGGTATCGGATGCATCCACTCCCGAGCGGTCAGGACCGTCCCGACGAACCGAGAGATGCGCCTGAACCGGACGAAGCCCGACTCCTGCTTGTCGAAGCGCTGCCGAAAGAAGCTTCCCGATTGGAGGAAGAGCGCGCCGAAGCTCGCCGGGCTCACGCGGTGGACATGCAGCATCGCAAGCGCGCCGAGGCTGGCTCCCATCCCGATCCGGGCGGCGCGTCCGGGGGGGCCGGGCGCGATCTCGGACAGCCCCGTCAGGATGTCGTGAGCGACGGCCTTCGAGTACGTGGCCGACCCCGAGTAGAGCTGATTGCGGTCCCCCGGGGGTGGCAGCAGCGCGGCGCGCATCGGAGGCACGCGTCCGTTCTCCACCATCACGTCGAGGAAGTGCAGCAGCGACGAATACGCCGCGTACTCCGGTCCGTCGTGCGCAACGAGAAGTGGAAGCGCGTCTTCGGGGCCGGCCCCGGCGCTCGACCACAGGATGACCGGCACGTCCGTCTTCAGCCTGGGGCTGGCGATGGTGGCCTCGCGTAGCTCTCCGGTCCGCTCGGGCTCACGGTCGAGCCACGCAGGGGGCGCGTATCCGGGCGCCTCCACGACCGACTTGTCGCCGAACGCCCCCGGCGAGACGCGTTCATTGCCCGGATCGGTCGTCTGCTCCTCGCCGCCGTCCTCGTGCCGGACGCGGATCATGTATTCGATACGCCCGACGTTCGGGAGGGGCCACTGGAGCTCCCACAGATCGTCGCCGATGCGCGCGAACTCGGGGCCGACGCGGGGGCGCGCGATCTCCTGGCACAGCCAGACGCGCTCGGCCGTCCCGGTGTGGTCTCGATAACGAAAGGTGAGCAGGCCGTTGTCCAGGCTCGGCCCGGCCCGCTCCTCCAGCTCCTCGTCGGTCCGCACGATCCGGCGAGGATAAGCCGTCTATCTGTGCGCCTTGCTTGCCGCCGCGACCGGGTAGCGTGGGAGCAGTCGATCGACGGAGGTACCGCAGATGAGAGCCGAGCTGCCCACGACGGAAGAGGAATGGCGAGAGTCGCTTCCGCCCGAGCGCTACAAAGTGCTGCGCGAAAAGGGCACCGAGCCGCCGTTCACCGGTGCATACGTCCACAACCACGAGAACGGCACCTATCAGTGCGGCGCGTGCGGCCAGGAGCTGTTCTCGTCCGACGCCAAGTTCGACTCGGGCTCGGGGTGGCCGAGCTTCACCGAGCCGGCGATCGCCGAGAACGTCGAGCTGCACACGGACACGAGCCACGGCATGGTTCGCACGGAGGTCGTGTGCAAGCGCTGCGGCTCGCACCTGGGTCACGTGTTCGACGACGGGCCGGGTCCCACCCGCAAGCGCTTCTGCATCAACTCGTGCGCGCTCGACTTCGAAGGTAGCGATTCGTCCAACTGATCAGGATGACAAGAGCCCCGGCGCAGCACGGGACGTAGGATTCCCGGGTGGACGGCACCGATCTTCCTAGGACCCGCTTCGACGACGTCGACCAGGTCTCGAAGAGCCTCGAGGAGGTCGGCTACGTCTCCGACCGCGCGATAGCGACGGTCGTCTTCCTCGCCGACAAGCTCGACAAGCCGTTGCTCGTCGAGGGGCCCGCGGGGGTGGGCAAGACCGAGCTGGCGAAGGCGTTCGCCGCGACCCTGCAGCAACCTCTCGTCCGCCTTCAGTGTTACGAGGGCGTCGACGAGACCAAGGCGCTGTACGAGTGGAACTACAAGAAGCAGCTGCTCCGCATCCAGGCCGGTGAGGGGACGTCGTGGGACGAGCTCTCCGACGACATCTTCAGCGAGCCGTTCCTCCTGGAGAGGCCCGTCCTGAAGGCGTTGCGTTCGCCTGAGCCGGTGGTGTTGCTGATCGACGAGATCGACAAGCTGGATTTCGAGGCCGAGGCGTTGCTCCTCGAGGTGCTCTCGGACTGGCAGGTGTCGATACCGGAGATGGGGACGGTGTCGGCCACGCATCTGCCGTTCGTCGTTTTGACGTCGAACAACGAGCGCGAGCTGTCGGAGGCATTGAAGCGCCGGTGCCTCTACCTGTACGTCGACTACCCCACCGTCGAGCGAGAGAAGGCCATAGTGCTCGAGCGCGTGCCGCAGATAACCGAGACGCTCGTCGACCAGGTCGTGCGCCTCGTGCGGTCGATACGAGAGCTAGAGCTGAAGAAGGCTCCCTCGATCGCGGAAACGCTCGACTGGGCGCGCACGCTGTTGCATCTGAACGTCAGCGAGCTCGACGACGAGACGGTCGAGCGGACGCTGCCGGTCTTGCTGAAGTTCCAGACCGACATCGAGAAGGCCACGGACCATCTGAGGATCCGCGCGCCCGGACGCCCCTGATGCTCGACCGCATGCTCGAGTTCGGTCGCGCGCTGCGGTCGGCGGGCGTGCCGGTTGCGGTCAGCGAGAACCTCGATGCACTGCGCGCGCTGGAGCACGTCCGCCTCGACGACAAGGACTCGATGAGGGCCGCGCTGGCGACGACCATGGTGAAGGACCAGGGTCACATGCAGGCGTTCGACACTCTCTTCGACCTCTACTTCGGCACCGGGCGAGGCCCGGACGCGATCGATGCGCGCGACGAGAACGACGAGCCGACGGACCGAGACGACCTGGTCGGCGAGCTCGCCGACGCACTCGGCGATGCCGGCGGCAGCGGCCTGCAGGACATCGCACGCCGCGCGGTCGCGCAGTTCGGGCGCCTCCAGTCGAGCTCGTCGGGGACGTGGTACTCGCAATACCAGGTCCTTCGCACGCTGGACCTCGACGCGCTCGTCGAGATGCTGCGCGGCCGCGCCGAGGCCGACGACACGCTCACTCCGATGGAGCGCCGGCTGAGGTTGCAGGAGATCGAGCGGCGCGTGCAGGAGTTCCGCCGGTTGACTCTCAACGAGACGCGCCGGCGGGTCGCGGAGCACGACGGGCCGGAGAAGGTCGCGAGCTACGCCGTGTCCCCGCTGCCGGAGGATCTCAGCTTCCTGAGCGCGACGTCGGACATGGCCGAGCTGCGGCGCGCGGTGCGGCCGCTCGCCCGGAAGCTCGCGACCCGAGTGGCGATGAAACGGCGGCGTGCGCGGCGCGGCAACCTCGACCTCCGTCGCACGGTCAGGCGATCGCTCTCGAGTGGAGGCGTGCCCTTTGACACCGCGTTCCGCCACCGGGCCCCCCACCGTCCCGAGCTGGTCGTCCTCTGCGACGTGTCGAGCTCCGTGTCGCGCTTCGCACGCTTCGCGCTAATGCTCACGCACGCTCTCTCGGCTCAGTTCTCGCGGGTTCGTTCGTTCGCGTTCGTCGACACGCTCGACGAGGTCACCCACTTCTTCGACCACGAGGACTTCCTCGCCGCTGTCGATCGCATGTACCGGGAGGCAAGCGTCGTCCACATCGACGGCCACTCGGACTACGGCGCCTCGCTCGTCCGGCTGCACGACGTGTACGGGGCGGAGATAGGCCCCCGCACGACGCTCTTGATCCTGGGCGACGCGCGCAACAACTACCGGGCGCCGGAAGCGTGGGCCCTGAAGGCCCTGCGGGCCAGCGCGCGTCACACCTACTGGCTGAACCCCGAGCCCGTCGGCGACTGGGACACCGGCGATTCGGTCGCGTCGACCTACGCCGCATGCGTGGACAAGATGGTGGAGGTGCGCAACCTCCGCCAGCTAGAGGACTTCATCGCCCTGGCCCTGTAGCGGAGCGCGAGACTCCACTCGTGGCTGCGAGCGACAAGAATCCAAAGACGAACCCCTTCAAAGTTCTAGTTCGATCTAGCGTCGAAGTCTTGTGCGCTCCGCTCGGGCGGGTGCAATTGGAACCTTCCGCGCCAGCCCTTCACGTTGTTGTGGTCGGCCTTTTCGCCAGGTGTCAAAGGCTCCTCCGAGCATTGGCTCTCTTGGAAGACGGCGAAGCCGAGGACTGCGGGGACCCTTTGGTACGCGCTCTATTCGATATCTCCGCAACCGTCGCGTGGCTAGTAGGGGATGCTGAGGATGGGACCCGGCTAACTCATTTCGCGGCAGCCCATCAACGGGACCTCGACCTGCTCGCAAAGACGGATATCGCGATCTTCAAGAAGTTACTCGCAGACGCGACTGCTTACCGTGACCTATTTCCAGGTATGGAGGAGTTCACGGGAAGTCGGGCCAGGCTGCCTGGCCTCGAAAAACGCATCAAAGGACACCCTTTAAGCGACCACTATTTCCGCTATAGAGACCTCTCTCGTCGCTCGCATGCAAGCATGACTTCAGCCACCATGTACTTGGGACAGGCGGACTTGGAACAGGGTTCGGAGCCATCGATAGAGATTCCTATCTCAGAGACCCATGCCCGTGAATTTGCAGAGAACTACCTTGCGTACGGCGCGATCGTCGCCTACTACGTGGCAGTGGAAGCACCGTCTGCCGCCGCAGTCTGCGACCGCGAAACTCTCGCCCGGGTCGGGCTCCACTTGGGCAACTTCTGGGCCGTTGAGGAAGGTAAACCCCTGATGCACGAAAGAGCGGACCCTACTTCTCAAGAACATCGGCCACGAACTTGAGGTCCGCGACGAGGCCCGCAATCTCGCGGTCACGTTCTTCATCATGCGCGCGCAGGATCGACGACGGGTGAATCGTCGCCGTGACGTACTCGGCGAGGTCGGACTCGACGAACTCCCCGCGGCTCTGTGTGACGCGGAACTGCTTGCCGAGAAGGGCCTGGGCGGCGGTCGCGCCGAGACAGACGAGAACGCGCGGCTTGACGACGGCGAGCTCGGCCTCCAGCCACGGACGGCACGCGGTGATCTCGCTCAGGTTCGGTTTCTTGTGGATGCGCCGCTTGCCGCGTGCCTCCCACTTGAAGTGCTTCACGACGTTGGTCACGTAGGCATCGCCTCGGTCGATGCCGGCGTCGCCGAGCGCGCGGTCGAGCAACCTCCCGGCCGGCCCGACGAACGGCTTGCCGGCGAGGTCCTCCTTGTCCCCGGGCTGCTCGCCGACGAGCATCAGCTCGGCCTTCTTCAGCCCCTCGCCGAAGACGGTCTGGGTGCCGCTCTTCCACAGGGGGCAGGCCCGGCATCCCGCCGCCACCTCACGCAGAGCGGGGAGCGTCGGTCGGGGCGGGATCAGCTCGGCGGCGGTGCCCATGGCGCTCCCCTACCCACTTTCACGCCGGTTGGTTCTTCCCTGAAATAGTTACCGCATGGGGCACGGACACAGGGAAGAAAGCGATGCCCTCTCGATACGCAGCGCGACGGCGGCCGATGCAGCCGCGGTGGCGGCCATCTACGGCCCCGTCGTCGCGTCGACGCCCGCGTCGTTCGAGACCGAGCCCCCCACCGCGGAGGAGATGGCCCGGCGCATGGACGCGACCACGAGCACGCATCCGTGGCTCGTCGCCGAGCAGCAGGGCCAAGTCGTCGGGTACGCGTACGTGGCTCCGGCCCACACCCGCGCCGCGTATCGGTGGAGCGTCGAGGTCTCGATCTACCTCGGCGAGCACGCTCGGGGGCGCGGCATCGGCGGCGCGTTGCTCGACGACTTGCTGGAACGCGTGCGTGCCACGAGCTTCGTGACGGTGCGCGCCGGTACCACTCTCCCGAACGACGCGAGCGTGCGCTTGTTCGAGAGCCGCGGCTTCGCGCTCGTCGGCATCTTCCACAAGACCGGGTACAAGCTCGGACGGTGGCACGACGTGGGCTGGTGGGAGCTCGTGTTGTCCGACGACCCTGGCCCGCCGCGCCCGTAGCGGCGGGCTAGAGCGCGGCGAGCTCGTCCGACGGGACCACGGCACCGGACGCGGGCGGGAACACCTTTGCGTTGCGCAGGTCGACATACACCCTGCCCCCCGCGGCAACGCCGTCGAGGCGTTCGTTCGGGACTTCCGCAGTTAGGGCCTGGCCGTCGGCGAGGACGAGGCGCACCTTCGATATCCAGCCGAGGTCGTTGACCCGTTCGACCGTCGCCGCGCTGGACGAGCCGTTGATCGGAACGCTGGAGACCGTGACGTCGTGCGGCCGCACGTACGCGTGGGCCGGGGCTCCCTCCTGGATGTGACCCGCACCGTCGAGGTGCTGCTCACCGAACTGCACCCGGCCGGAGATCACGAGCCCCTGGATCACGTTTGCGGCCCCGACGAAACCTGCGACGAAGGGCGTGGCCGGCTCGTTGTAGATGGCGTTGGTGTCACCGACCTGCTCGAGCTTGCCCTCGTGCATGACGACGAGTTGATGCGCAAGCTCGAGCGCCTCCTCCTGGTCGTGCGTCACGAGCAAGCTCGTGATGCCGAGCTCCCGGTGGATCTCGTGCAGCCAGTGACGTAGGTCTTGCCGGACCTTCGCGTCGAGCGCGCCGAACGGCTCGTCCAGGAGCAGCACGCTGGGCTTCGGGGCGAGCGCACGGGCCAGCGCCACACGCTGTCGCTGTCCGCCCGAGAGCTGATCGGGGTAACGATGCGCGAACGGCTCGAGCTGCACGAGGCCGAGGAGCTCGCGCACGCGCGCCTCTTGCGCGTCCTTGGGCACCTTGCGAACGGAGAGCCCGAAGGCGATGTTCTTCGCGACGGTCATGTGACGGAACAGCGCGTAGTGCTGGAAGACCATGCCCACCCGCCGCTCCTGGGTGCTCGTATCCGTGAGATCGCGCCCCGCGATCCAGATGCGGCCGGACGTCGGCGTCTCGAGGCCGGCGAGCATCCGAAGCACGGTGCTCTTCCCGGAGCCGCTTGGTCCGAGGATGGCGGTGATCGCGCCCTCGCGCGCCTCGAAGCTGACGTCCTTCACCGCCTCGAAGTCTCCGAACC
>DATBND010000194.1:0-3118 GCA_036554505.1 Actinomycetota bacterium
GCGAGGTTGAAGCCCTCGGATGCCTCGCACCACGACCTTCCCACTCGCAGCAGCCTGGCGCGGGTCCCGGGCGCGATCCGCGGCTCGAGCACCAGCGCCCCGTCGAGCACGGCGATGCGCTGGCGGGCGACGACCTCCGTACCTGCGCCGAAGACCTCGGTCGCGGCGGCGTGAACCGATCCGGTCGCACAGCTAGCCCCGGTGGGGATCGCCGGAACCCCGGCACCGGCCCCCGATGGAGCCAGGAGCGTCGCCACCAGGGCAAACACGCAGACAAGGGCCAGACGCCGCATTGAGTCCTCCCGTATGGGTGAGATCGAGTTTTCTGCGAGGTGACTTCGACACGTCACCCCCGAATCCCCCCACAGGGCGCCGTACTGTGCCGGTGTGGAGGACCACCGCGAAGGCCCGGGCGACGGTTATTTCGACGAGGGGGTCGCAGCTCGCTACGACGAGTCCGAGGCCGAGACGTTCGCCCCGTCGGCGGTCGAGCCGGTCGTGGAGCTCCTGGCCGAGCTGGCCGGAGACGGGCGCGCCCTCGAGCTCGGGATCGGGACCGGGCGCATCGCGCTTCCGCTGGCGGAGCGCGGGGTGCCGGTCCACGGCATCGAGCTGTCGAGCGCGATGGTCGAGAGGCTCCGAGCGAAGCCGGGCGGGGATATCGAGGTGACCATCGGAGACTTCGCGACGACCAGAGTCGAGGGGGCTTTCGCGGTCGTCTATCTCGTCTTCAACACGATCATGAACCTCACGACTCAGCGCGAGCAGGTTGCGTGCTTCCGCAATGCAGCGGCTCACCTCGCCCCCGGAGGGTGCTTCGTCGTCGAGACCGGATTACCCGACATCCGAAGGCTCCCTCCCGGCGAGACCTTGCGCGCATTCCGGGCCGACGACACCGGCTGGGGCGTCGACGAGTTCGACGTCGCGGCCCAGCGAGTGACGTCACACCATCTCGAGCTCGCCGACGGAGAGGTTCATCGCGTCTCCATCCCGTTCAGGTACGTATGGCCTTCGGAGCTCGATCTCATGGCCGAGCTAGCCGGCATGCGACTCCGAGAGCGATGGGGGGGCTGGGCGCGCGAGCCGTTCACGAGCGAGAGCCGCAGCCACGTATCGGTCTGGGAGAAGGCCTGACGACCCCTATCATCGGGCGGTGTCAGAGTCCGTTCGCGAGCACACCTACCCGACCATCGAAGGAGCGCACCGCGCCCGCGAACGTATAAGCGCATACCTCGCGCCGACCCCGCTACGGTCGTATCCGTCGTTGAGCGGGCTCGTCGGGGCGCGCGTGTGGGTGAAGCACGAGAACCTCTTGTCGACGGGTGCGTTCAAGGTGCGCGGGGGCGTGAACCTGACGATCGCCGAACGCGAGACCGTGGCTCGGACGGGTGTCATCGCGGCGTCGACCGGCAATCACGGCCAATCAGTTGCATACGCCGCGCACCTCTTTGGCATCGAGGCGCGCATTTGCGTCCCGCGCGGTGCCAACGCGGTGAAGGTGCGCGCCATGCAGGATCTGGGGGCAGAGGTCATCTTCCACGGCGCGGACTTCGACGAAGCCAGGGAGCACGCCGCGGCCCTCGCGACCGAGCACGGCTATCGCTACGTCCATTCGGGCGACGAGCCGTTGCTTATCGAAGGTGTAGGCACCCACACGCTCGAGATCCTCGAGGAGCTGGACGATGTCGATGCCATATTCGTGCCGATCGGAGGGGGGAGTGGCGCGGCCGGGACGTGCGTCGTGGCCAAGTCAATGCGCCCGTCGGTGAGGGTCGTAGGGGTGCAGTCGAGCGCGGCGCGGGCCGCGTACGACTCGTGGAAGACCGGCGAGCTCGTAACGGGCACGATGGGAACGAGAGCCGAAGGCCTGGCCACGCGCACCGCGTTCGAGCTGCCCCAGGCGGTCATGCGCGATCTCCTCGACGACTTCCTGCTGGTGTCGGACGACGAGATAGACCGGGCAACGATCGCGATGATCGAGCACACGCGCACGCTCGTCGAGGCGGCGGGGGCCGCGGCCCTCGCCGGGGCGTTGTCGATCAAGGAGCAGATCGCGGGCAAGACGGTGGTCTTGATCTGCAGCGGAGCCAACATCACTCCCGATCAACTGCGCGTCGTTCTCGGCGCCTGAGGTCCGCTCGGGAGCGCTAATTGCCCGGAATCTCGAACGGCGCGGTGACGTTAACAACGAGGAGAACGAAGCACGCTCGTAAGTCATTTAGGCTTGCTTCGCGTGAGCTTGGTTGCACGGCGAAGGACAATTCAGCATCACCCGCGCGTTCGCGGGGTCGTTCGGGTCCAGCACGGCGCCCTCCACTCGAATCCTCCAAGGGGGTCCATTGCCGACCAGGACGGCACTCTGCACCATCTGTCAAAGGCAGGTTTATCTAAGCGAGCAGGAGTCACCGGAGTGTCCGGTGTGCTCCTCGCCGCTGATCGAGACGGCGCAAGAGCCGTTGCTCGAGGCGGTGCCGAAGCCCGGGGAACCGCAGAGCGAGGCGCGGGAATCCGGTCACGCGATGCAGAGAGCTCTAGTCGAGCTGCCCTCGGAGGCATTCCTGGGCTAAGGGTCGACGCCCAGGAATTGCATTAGGGGTGCCGTCAGCCATCCCCTGCACATCAATGGGTCCGTTGGCGCGCTCAACTTGTACTCGACAGAGGAACACGGATTTGACGAGGCGTCCCGCGCCATCGGCGAGATCTTTGCGCGGCAAGCGACGATAGCGCTCAGGAACGCGTCCACCTACCTCGCCGCCCGGATGCTGGCCGAGCAGCTCAACGAGGCGCTCGAATCCAGGGATCTCATCGGCCGGGCCAAGGGCATCCTTATGGAACGCGAGGGGGTCACCGACGACGAGGCGTTCCACATGCTGAGGGTGATCTCGCAGAACACCAACGTGAAGCTACGGGATATCGCGCAGCGCGTCGTCGAGGAGAAGGACCGCGCGCTGAGCGGGTAGCTCTGTTCGCCGAGAGCCGGCGTTCGCGCGTGACCGAAGGATGTCGGAGCCGGCACTCACGGGCGGCTCTTGCGTCTGATCGCGTGGGCTACGAAGGCACGAGCGCGATAACGCGTTCGACGACGCCCCAGCGTCCCGTGCGGGTCCTCTCGGTGATC
>DATBND010000204.1:0-2038 GCA_036554505.1 Actinomycetota bacterium
GATCACCGACGAACCGGCCGGAGCGATCGGACCGCGATGGTCGTCGACGGGCACTCACATCGCGTACTCGGCCCAAGGGCGCCTGGTGGTCTCCGACGCCGACGGAGCCAACGCCGGCGCCGTCACCGAGGGCCACTTCGACACGAACCCGATGTGGTCGCCGGATGGAGACCTCGTGTTCGCGCGCGAGACGTCGTTCGTCGACGCTCGATCGCTCACGAGCGTTTTCTCGGTAGACCCGCTCGGCGAACGGACGAGGCAGCTGGCATCGATCGCCGGCGGGAGTATCGTGCCTTCATCGTTCTCTGCGGACGGAACACGCCTCCTCGTGACGATCTACGAGGGAAAGAACGGTGACCTCTATGTCATGGACCGAGACGGGAGCAACATGGAAAGGATCGTCGACGGCCCTTCGGATGACACCGGCGGCTCGTGGCGACCGTCCGTATAGGTCGGGTGCCGGCTTTTAGCTCTCGCAGTTGGCGACCGTCTCCGAATTGGCGCACGCGTCGACCCCGGGCCACCATGAGCAGAACAACAACCAGTACGAGCCGGAATATCCTGCGGGACGATGTTCAAGAAGGCGCGGGCGCGCATCGAGCAGGAGCTGCGCGGGCGGCTCGGCGACGACCGTGTCGTGGCGCTCGAAGACGGCGCGAACTTCTTCGGCGTCGAGTCGAAGGGAAAGGCCCAGATACGGGGCAACGGAGTGCTCGCCGCGACGCAGGACGAGATCCTCTTCGTCATGTGGTTCCCACGCAAGGAGATACGAGTGCGGCGCGATCGCGTTACGGCACTCGAACGCACACGGTGGCACCTCGGCAAGAGCGTCGGCCGCGAGTTGCTACGCGTCCGCTTCACGAACGACGCCGGCCAACCGGACTCCGTCGCGTGGTGGGTAAGGGACCTTGCCGGATGGGAACGGGTACTGCGGTCCGCGGGGAACTAGCCCGGAGATGCGTCGTCGACGCGCAGCGACCGCGAGGCCGGATGAGCCCCCCCGGTCGCCGACCCCTGTTGTTTCTGTCAGGGGTCTAAAGCGGGGGGCATGTGACGTACCACGTCGTTTTGCTACGAGCTGCGCCGCCCCTTTGGGTCGAATAGGCAGCCCCCTTGTATGTAACGCCGGGCACGCATACGAACTCCACGGACGACGACGCGGTCGTCGCCGACACGCCGAAACCGCAGGAAACCGGCTCGTAGTTGCCCGTCGCGTTTTGCTGCAGCACGCACACTGTGATGGTGGTCTCGCCTGTGCCCGTGCAGTTGTCGGAGCCCGTGACCCTCACTTTGGTCAGGCCTCCCGCGACGGCAAGGGTGCTGATGCTCACGTCCGGGCTGCAGCCACTCGACCCGTCAATCGGCGAGGAGAGCGTGGGAAGCGAGTCCCACGTGTCCGCCGCTGCCGAGCCCATCGAAAGCGCCATGAAGATGGCCGAGATCGACGTGATCACGACTAGTCTCTTTCTCATATCGCCTCGTCTCGTTCCGAAGAGCTCTCGCCGATAGTCGGGCGCGAGGTCGAGCTGGAGACCGAGGCCACGACCCCCTCGGCTAATCCGGCCCCAAGCGCGAAGCGACCGGGAGGCTGTCTAAGCCCCCCGGTCACCGACCGCTGACTTCTTTGTGTCCATGGTCTCTATATCGGAGGGCATGTAACGTAGCCCGTCGAATTGCCACGAGCTGCACCCCTTTGGGTCGAGTACGCAGCTCCCTTGTATCGAACGCCTGGCATGCAGACGATCTCCGCAGACGCCGACGCGGTTGTCGTCGACGCGCCGTCCCCGCATGCAACCGGCTCGTAGCCGGTCGCCTGCTGCTCCAGCACGCAGACCGTGATGTTGGTCTCTCCCGTGCCCGTGCAGTTGTCGGATCCCTGCGCCTTCATCTTGTAGATGTCTCCCGCGATGGCCAGGGTGCTGATGCTTACGTCCGGGCTACAGCCACTTGACCCGTCAACCGGCGAGGACAGAGTGGGAAGCGAGTCCCACGAGTCCGCCTTTGCCGAACCGACCGAAAGCGCCATGAAGATGGCTGA
>DATBND010000229.1:0-5311 GCA_036554505.1 Actinomycetota bacterium
CCTCGACCGGGTCGCGCGGCACGCCGAGAGAGCGCGCCATCACGTTCGTGCTACCGCCCGGAAGGATCCCCAGCGCGACGTCGGAGCCGATCAGCGGCTGGGCAGCTTCGTTGATCGTGCCGTCTCCTCCGAAGACGAGAACGGCGTCGAAGTCGCGGTCGACTGCGTCGCGGGCCAGCTCGGTCGCGTGGTTGCGCGCCGCGGTGTCGGCGACCTCGAGCTTGAAGTCGGCGGACAGCGCCTTGACGATCACCTCTTTGGTCCTCGCCGAGACGGAGCCAGCCCGCGCGTTCGAGATCAGAAGGACCTTCTCCACGGGCGGGATCGTACCCGGCGCCCCCGGGACGCAACAGGCTCGGGGCTCCGGAATCGGCGCGCGTCGCGCCTTATCCTCGAAGTCGTGGACCCGACCGGTCGCCCCCGCGCATGATCGCGTTCATTCTCGCGGCAGTGCTCGCCGGGGCAGTCGCGCTGCTGCGCGGTGGCTCGCTCAAGGCGCTCGCGGACACGCACTTCGAGTGGTCGTGGCTGCTCTTTCTCGGACTGGCGATGCAGATCGTCGCCGCGATCTGGGCGCCGGAATGGCTCGACGGGGCCGCGGGCACGGTCGTGATCGTCGTGTCGAACCTCCTGGTCGTGGCGTTCCTCGTCGCGAACCGCACGTTGCCGGGGATGCTCTTGATCGGGCTCGGCCTCGCCATGAACGTGGTCGTCATCGCCGCAAACGGTGC
Organism: Actinomycetota bacterium; assembly: GCA_036554505.1. Lineage (GTDB taxonomy): Bacteria > Actinomycetota > CADDZG01 > CADDZG01 > WHSQ01 > DATBND01. The sequence continues at coordinate 732 of DATBND010000229.1, forward strand.
GATGCCGGTGTCCGTCTCGGCGTCACGCAGCGCGGGAGTGGACCCTCCACCGCCGGGGGTCGCCGACGTCGAGCACGAGCGCATGGATGACGACACAAAGGTCCCGTGGCTCGGCGACGTCCTTGCCATCCCCGGCGCGCGTGAGGTGTTCAGCGTGGGCGACGTCGTGCTCGCGCTCGGAATAGGGCTTCTGGTCTACCGCCGCGCTACGTGGGACAAGAGGCCGCGGCGCGCGGCTAGCGGGTCTGCAGCTTCCGATTGATCGCGTGGAGCAGCGCATGCACCGCTGCCGTCGCGACGTCGTCGTGGATCAGCGCCGAGCCCACCACCGGAGTGTTCTTGCCGGCCTCCGAGTAGAGGCCCCGCACCAGGACGCACTCGCCGGATCCGATCCGGTGGATGAGGACCTGCTCGACGTCTAGCTTCGCCGCGCGCGCCGCTAGGCTCGGCTCGAGGGCGCGGAGCAGCGCGATGGTTGCGCCGCGGGCGCGGGCCTCACGGCTGGAGGTGGTCGCTCCGGCTCCCTCGGTCGTCTCGCCTCCGGGCCAGCGCAGCGTGACCTTCACCCACCCCGACGCGCCCTTCGTGGCAAGGACGACCGACTCCAGGACCGGGCGGTCGTCGTCGTCGGGGGCCGGGGGCTGGGCCTCGGCCTGGGCTGCTTGCTGATCGGCCTCGGCCGCCGCCTCCGCATCGGCGAGCTGCACGACCGAGACGATGCGATGGTCGATCGTGAGCCCGAAGCCGGCCGACGCAAGCGACTGCACGTCTCGCACGACCTGCTTGGGCGACCGTTCCGGCGTCGAGACGATGTGGATCTCCGACGGCGTGTCGACCCCGACCACCCGGGCGTTGCGCACGCCGGGGACGCGCTGGAGGTCCTCCTCGAGCTGGACGAGCTTGGGCTCCCGCATGCCCAGAAGATACCCGAGCTGTCTGGAAATTTCTACCTTTATCTTGCCCTGTCGGCCAGAAATAGCCCGAACGGGTGAGCTAAACCGGACGGATCGCCCTGCGGCGGCCGGGCAAAACGCAAACCCGGCAGCGCTTTCAACCACCCTGGGCAGCCAGAGCCGTGCTTTCGAGGCCCGTGCCTCGTTGCCGCGGGGTTTGGCTTTGGTTTTGACCTCAGTCGGTGATGTCGACGAACAAGTCCACGACCTCGGGGTCGTAGCGGGTGCCGGCGGCGTCGGAGATCGTCTCGAGCGCGCGCTCCTTGGTCAGGGCGGCCCGGTACGGACGGTCGGTCGTCATCGCGTCGTACGCGTCCGCGATCGCGAAGGCGCGGGCGGTCACGGGGATCTCGTCCTTCGTCAGTCCGCGCGGGTAGCCGGCTCCGTCCCACCGCTCGTGATGCGCCAGGATGATCTCGGTCGCCGTGTCGGAGAACCCGATCGGCTCGACGATCCGGACACCGAGCTCCGGATGCCGGCGCATCACCTCCCACTCGCCGTCGCCGAGCGGGCCGGGCTTGTTCAACACGGCGTCGGGCACGCCGATCTTGCCGATGTCGTGGAGCATGAAGCCGTACCCGACTTCCTCGTTGCGGGCCAGTCCGGGGTCGATGGCCTCCATGCACTCGGTGGCCAGCTCCGTGACGCGATGAAGGTGCCTGCCGGTGACGGTGTCGCGCACCTCGACCGCCTGGGCGAGGGCCTGGATGGTCGCGAGGTCGCGCTGGCGCTTCTCGGTGAGCGCGTCGAGATAGGAACCGAGGAGCACGCCTGTCGCCTCGTCCGCGACCACGGGGGCCCTTGACGAGGACGAGGCGACGGCGCGTGCTAGCTCCTCCAGCGGAGCCTCTTTGTAGATGGCGCCCACGGCCCCCGAGGCGAGAGCGTTGACGAGGCTCTCGGAATCCCCGGACGAGTGGTCGCCGAGCACGATGACGCGGGTGTCGGGGCATTCATCGCGCAGGCTCCGCACGAGCTCGCACTCACGGGACAAGTCGAGATCCACTACGGCAACGTCGGGACGGAGCTTGCGGGTTAGCTCCAAGGCATCCCGGGCGTTGGTCACCGTCGCGGCGACGCACGCATCGCCGAGCGCCGTGACGAGCGCGGCAAGGGATTGCGCGACCGTCCTGTGGCGTTCGGCGATCAGAACGCTGATCGCAGGAGGCCCCCCAGCTGCCATATTTTCCCTCGACTAGCCCCAAATCGGCCCGAATGGGCCATTGCCTCGCTAGTTAACAGCCCTTACCCTGACTTCGGAATCCCCCATCCGGGTCGAATCGGTCACCCCGGTTGGGTAGCGAAGTTGGGCCAGGCCGATAACGGTGGGCTACAAGAGGCAACGAAAGGTACCTATAGGCACTTTTTGCAGCAGCGGTAACAGGAGCGGAGCGGCGGCCTTCGGGCCGGTCTTCTCAGACACCTGATCCTTCTAGGCATTTGAAGGGAGGTCCGCATGAAGTACCGTCTCATCGCTCTTGCGGGCGTGCTCGCGGCGCTGTTCCAGACCGCTGGCGCCGGCTGGCGAATTGGCTAAGAGCCTAAAGTCGGAAGCGTAAGAAGGAGGGGGCCGGCCCCTCCTTCTTCGCGTTCGGGGGCTTCCAACGCTTTATCCGGGGGGGCCTCCCCTACGATATATCTGGCATGGTCCGCTTCAAGGCGTTCACGTGGCTCACCACCGCGGTGGCGATGGGCATCGCGGCATGGCTGCTGTCCAACGAGCTCACGATCTTCGGCGACGTAGCGGTCGGCGACCATGACGCCAACGTCGAGACCTTCATCTTCTGGACGGTGTTGCTGGCCGCGTCCGAGCTGCTGCCGGTGTCGCTCGGCTTCGGAGCCGAGGTCACCATGGCCTTCACCGTCCACCTCGGGATCGCGATCGTGTTCCGGTCCCAGCCCGGCATCGCCATGGCCATCGCCGGGCTCGCCGCGGTCGACATCCGCGAGTTCAAGGGCCAGCTCCCGTTGTTCAAGGCGCTCTTCAACCGCTCCGTGATGATGCTGTCGATCGGAGCTGCGTCGATACCGTTCGCATGGGCCTATGCCGACGGCGACCGGACCCCGTACAACATCCTCCTGATCGCGGCCGCGGCGATCCTGTATCTCGTGGTGAACCTGAACTTCGTGGCCGCGGCGGTGCGGCTAGAGCGGGGCGTCCCCATGACCGAGACCTTCGGCTTGCTGATCCCGAAGCCGTACGCGGGCTTCGCCCTCTCTTACGTGCTCCTCGCGATGCTCGGCGTCGCTACCGCGCTCGCCTACGAGGAGGTCCCGTACGGGGGCTGGGCGGTCGCCGCCATCCTCATACCGTTGTTGTTCGCGCGGCTCAGCATCATCGGGGCCCGAACCCAGCAAGAGCTCGCCGAGCGCATCCGCAAGCAGCAGCAAGAGCTCCTCGTCGCTACCGAAAAGGTGTTCGAGGAACGAGAGCGCGAGCGCAACCGGATCGCCGAGGACATCCACGACTCGAGCCTCCAGTCGCTCGCGGCCGCGGCCTACGGGTCGGGCAACGCGCTCGAGTTCCTCGAGGCCGGCCACATCGAGAAGGCTCGTGCCGCGATGGCCGGAGCTCGGGACGCGGTCGACGGCGCCATCGTCACGTTGCGCGAATCCCTCGTAGACCTGCGCAAGTCGGCGGTAGAGGAGGGCGGGCTCATGGAGACCGTGAACAAGTTCGTCGACCAGGTCGGGGTCCTGTGGGGCGCCGACGTGAAGGTGGAGGGCACGGTCGAGCACGAGCCGCCGGTGCCGGTGGCGCTGGCGGCGTTCCAGATCGTGCAGGAGAGCCTGACGAACGCAGTCAAGCACTCGGAGGGCAGCCCGATCGCGGTCAAGATCGAGGAAATAGACGGGATGGTCCACATTCTCGTGGAGGATGAGGGCCCAGGCTTCGACACCTCCGTGGAGATTGGCGACGACCACCACGGGATGCGGCTCATGAAGGAGCGCGCCGCGCGCGTCGGGGGCCGCATCGAGCTCGATTCGAAACCGGGTGCCGGGACCCGGCTCGAAGCCATCCTCCCGGCCGGAGTGGCGCAATGACAGCAGATCGGCTCGGCGAGATGCCAAAGCACATGACAGCAGATCGGCTCGGCGAGATGCAGAGGGAAACATGACCGTGAAGACGTTGATCGTCGAGGACCACACGCTCGTGTCCGAGGGGCTCGAGGTCATGCTCTCGATGGCCGAGGACCTCGAGCTCGTCGGCATCGAGCGCAGCGGCGAATCCGCGATCCAAAGGGTCAAGGCCGAGAACGTCGACGTCGTGCTCATGGACGTGAACCTCGGGCCGGCGATGAACGGGCTCGAGGCGACGAAGCACATCAAGGAGGGCTCGCCCGACACGAAGGTGCTCGTGCTGACGATGTTCACCGACCCGGGCACGGTGGCCGAGGCGGTCAAGGCCGGTGCCGACGGCTACCTGTCGAAGGGCTCGTCGCGCGACAACGTGCTGCAGGCGATTCGCGACGTCGCCGAGGGCAGGTCGGTCCTCGACCCGAACGTCACCGAAGGGATCTTCGGGCGGATCGGAGGGAAGGACCCGCACGCGCTGAGCGATCGCGAGCTGACCGTGCTGCAAGAGCTGAGCCACGGCCGCTCGACGCGCGAGGTCGCCGAGCACAT
>DATBND010000334.1:0-5533 GCA_036554505.1 Actinomycetota bacterium
AAGGATCCGGGAGGTAACGAATGAGCCAGCGCCGGGTCGACACCGCGGACATCTTCCCGACGAAGCTCACGATGGACGGCGTCACGCCCGGGATGGACTTCGACGAGATCGTGTTCGGCCCGATCAGCCGCGCCGACATCGTGCGCTATGCGGGCGCGTCGGGCGACTTCAACCCGATCCACATCGACGAGGGCTACGCGCGTTCGACCGGGGCCCCGACCGTGTTCGCGATGGGGATGCTGCCGGCCGGCTACCTCGCGACGGCGGTGTCGACCTGGATCGGGGGGCCCCAGCACCTGCGGAGGTTCAAGGTGCGCTTCACGACGCGCGTGTGGCCCGGGGACGAGATCGCGTGCACGGGCCGGGTCGTCGCGATCGAAGGTGGCCTCGTGAAGATGACGGTCGAGGCGCGCCGCCGGGGGGCCGGTCCCGATGGAACGAGCTTGCCCGAGGACGAGACCGCGATCGTCGGCGAGGCCGACGTCGAGCTGGCCGAGTAAAGGAGAGACTCGTGGGGCTGAACGCGGACCTGGTGGGAAAGAGCTACGCCGAGAAGACCTACGAGGTCACGCCCGACGCGATCGAGAGGTACGCGCGCGCGACCAACGACGAGAACGACCGGTACCTTGGTGGCGCGGGCGAGGTCGTGGCGCCACCGATCTTTCCCGTCGTCCCCGCGTTCGAGTCGTTCATGGCCGCGGCGATGGACCCCGAGCTCCAAGCCGACCTCCTGCGCCTGGTGCATGGAAGCGAGGAGCACGTGCTCCACAAGCCAATCAAGGCGGGCGACGTCCTCACGATCTCGCCGGTGCTCGAGACCGTCGAGCAGAAGGACACCGGCGAGACGTTCACCGTGAAGGCGATCGAGACCAACCAGGACGGCGAGCTCGTCGCCGAGGTGCGCGGAACGATGTTCATCCGGGGCTCGGGATCCGGGTCGAAGGGGGCCGCCGCGGAGGAGCCGACGCGTGACGTCGTCTACGAGGAGACCACGAAGGTCGACGACGACCAGACCCATCGTTACGCGGAGGCGTCCGGAGACCACAACCCCATCCACCTCGACGAGAACACCGCGAAGATGGCCGGCCTGCCGGGCATCATCAACCACGGCATGTGCACGATGGCGATAGCGACGAAGGCGGCGGTCGACGGGCTGGCCGGCGGCGACCCGGCTCGGATCAGGCGAGTGGGCGTGCGCTTCTCCAAGCCCGTCCTCCCCGGACAGGAGCTCACCACGCGGCTGTGGAAGGAGGCCGACGGGGACGGCGTCACGACCTACGGGTTCGAGACCTACAACCCCGACGGCGTCGCGGTCATAAAGAACGGCATCGTCGAGATAGCGCCCTAGGCGCGCGCTCTCAAGAGAACAGGAACCCGTCGCAGCCGTTCGCCAGCAGGTCGCTCGTTCGGATAACGACGAGCACGATGCCAAATCCGACGACGCCCGCGACCGTGAGCGCCTGGGCCCGCACGGACCGCATGGTCGCGCCGCGGTCGAAGCCGGCCGCGAGCAGCATCCCGCCCGCGAGGCCGCCTGCGTGCGCCCATATGTCGATGTTGGGCGCGAGGAGGCCGAACACGAGGTTGATGCCGAGCCAGAACAGGATGTTGCCGAAGTACGCGTTCATCAGTGCGTTCGACCGTCGCTGTGCGGTGTAGACGAGCAGCACGCCCATCACCCCGAAGATCGCTCCCGATGCGCCGGCGCCCCCACCGCAGGATCCGAAGAGATAGGACGCGACGCTGCCCGTGAAGCCGGCGACCACGTACATCACCGTGAAGCGGACGCTGCCGAATGCCTGCTCCACGGCCGGACCCATGAAGTAAAGGGCCATCGAGTTCAACAGGATGTGCATCACGCTGAGATGGAGCACGATCGGCGTGAGCAGGCGCCACCACTCGCCGAGCGCTATGGCCGGGGGCGACCCCGCGAAGCGCGCGAGGAGCTCGTCACCGCCGGCCGGGTTGCTGAGCGCCTGCTGGAGCACGAAGATCCCGACGTTGATCGCGAGGATCGTGAACACGGCCGGCGCGCCGGAGGTGTTGACTCGCTTGACGCGTGGGCTCGAACGTCGTGCCTCCGCGACGCACTCGGGGCAGTGCTGGCCGACCGAGGCCGGGATCGCGCAGCGGCCGCAGATCGGACGGTCGCAGCGCGAGCACCGAAGACGCGTCGGGGTCTTGGGATGCCCGTAGCAATAGGTTTCCTCGGACTCGTCGGCGCGCGTGGCCGCTTCGTCCGTCGGAGGGGAGCTCATGCGCCAATGGTCCCATAAGGCACTCGCAACGGACGCCCATCGGAGTCCGCAAGGCCTGCACCTATCCTGACCGCATGCCTCTCACCGTGAGGGTCGCGACGTTCAACGTCCGGCATTGCGAAGGCCTCGACGGCGTAGTCGACGTCGACCGGGTCGCCCGCGTCGTGAACGACACGGACGCCGAGCTCGTGGCGTTGCAGGAGCTCGACCGGGGCCTCCCGCGTTCGGGGGGCGTCGACCAGGCGGCCGCGCTCGCGGAGGCGACCGGCCGGCACGTGTGGTTCGGGGCGACCCTGCACCGGCAGCGCGGCGACTACGGGATAGGCCTCGCGACGGTCGAACCGGTCGACGTCATCCTCGAGCCGTTGCCGCGCGCGGGCGAAGAGGAGCCGAGGGGTGTGCTGCGCGCCGGCTGGCGCGGCGTCGAGGTCGTTGCCACGCATTTGACCCGGGACGCGCTCGCCCGACCGTTGCAGCTGGACGCGCTCGCGCGCCACGCGCGCGACGCGGGGCCGCGTGCCCTCGTCATGGGCGACCTCAACGTCGAGGTCGCGGATCTCGGCCCCCTCGCGCGGGCCGGGCTCACTCGATGCGAAGGCCGCCTTCCCACGCTGCCGGCGCGGCGCCCCCGGCGTCAGATCGACCACATCCTCGCCGGCCCGGCCATCGAGATCACCCGCTGCTGGACGATCGCCACAGATGCGTCCGACCACCGGCCTCTCGTCGCCGACGTGACGGTGGAGGACTGATAGATGCGGGCCCCGGGGAGGGGTCGCCGCTAGACTTCGCGCGGTGTCCGCCCGCCGCGCTGCACTCATCTGCGCGGTCGTCGCGGTGGCCACCAGCGGCCTCGCGGTAGTCGCGACGATCTCGGCTCAATCGGGCGGGGTCAGCGCGCTCGTTCGCATTGCATCGGACGACCCGATCGCGCCGCTGGCGAGGGAGATCGACCCCGGCTTCCGCTTCGTGGAGCCCGGCGGGCACTACGACGGGTCGTTCTTCTACGCGATAGCGGTAGACCCGGTCGCGCGCGGCGAGGCACACGGGCTCATAGATCGCAGCGCGTACCGTTACGGCCACGTCGGCTATGGATGGGCGGCGTGGGTCCTGAGCCTCGGTCAACCCGGCCTCGTTCCGGCCGCGTTGCTGCTCGTAGGCCTCGCGGGGGTTGCGGCGGCTGCGGCGGCGGGCAGCTTGCTCGCGGCGCGTTTCGGCTGGTCGCCGTGGTGGGGAGGGTTGCTCGTCGCATTCAGTCCCGGGCTGATCTTCTCGGTGACGGCAGACACGAGCGAGCCGCTCGCACTCGCGCTGATGGGACTGTTGCTGCTGGCCTATCTCAACCGGCGGTGGGCGTGGGTCGCCGTGCTCTCGGCGTGCGCGTGCCTGACGAAGGAGCCGCTGATCGCCGTGCCCGTCGGCCTCACGCTGTGGGAGCTCCTGCGAACGCGCCGAGGAGATGTCGTGCCGGATCTCGCTTCGCGCGTGATCGCGCTCGGGATCGGCCCGGTGGTCTTCGTCGCCTGGACGGTCTATCTGCGGTCGCGCTTCGGCATCTGGCCGTCGAGCCAGACCTCCGACCTCATCACCCTTCCCCCCTTCGCGGGGTGGATCGACACGTTGTCGCGCGCTGCCGACCAAGCGCGCAGGGGAGACGACCCGATGCAGATTGGCACGGCCGCAATCGCGATCCTTCCGGCGGTAGGAGGAGCGCTCGTCGCGGGCCTCGTTCGAGCGCGCCGCCTCCGGACGTTCTTCGACGTGCTGTTCCTCCTCTTCGCCGTCATGGCGTTCTCGTTGAATTGGTTGCAGCTCCTCGCGCCCAAGGACCTGATCCGCCTGATGGTGGTCGCGTTTGCGTTGTTGCCCGCCGTGCTGGTGGAGCCGCGTATCCGGCCGGATGCTACGGCGAACACATGACCCTGCGTGCCGTCACGACGTCGTCGCGCGGGACCTACGTTGCTACGCGCTGTAGCCAGAAAGGCCACAACTGATTGTGGAAGATCCCTGTGGTGATCAACAACAGGGCAAGGAGACGTGCATCACGCGCCATCCCCGTTCGATCGGGCCGGCTCGTCATGATGGGGGCGCCGAGCCACGCCAGCAAGCTCACGATCTCCCACTCGTAGGCCTGTCGCATGAACAGGAGCATGGTCCCCACCCATAGGAGCACGGCAACGTCCAGCCACGCTCGCGCACGGACGAGCACGACCACCAGCACGACTGCGATCAGGATGAACACCTTGATTGCCGGGACGTCGACGGGCTCGTTCGCAAGGCTGATGGGGTTGTAGATCTCGAGAGTGTGTAGATACGGCCAGATCACGGTGAAGACACGCAGAGAGAGCGCCGAGAGGACGACCGCCGCAGTGGCCTGTATGTACTTTCCGGGACTCCACGCCCGCCACGAGCGGTCCCGAATGATCAGGTACAAGGCATACAGCGCCCACGGAGCGAAGAACAGGGCGCGGAAATGGAGCGTCACGGCGATCGCGTAGGCGAGGAGTGCCTCCACTGGGCGTCGCTGCGCGAGGAACCGTGCTGCGAGCACCAACGGGACCAGGACGATCGCTTCGTAGAAGCCCTCGAGGCTCCAATGGATCAGCTCCAAGTAGACGATCGCCGCGGCGGCGAAGCCGACGGGCGTTGCGTACGACTTCAGCTCTCCGCCGCGGGCGAAGACGAAGAAAGCAACGTGAGCGAGGATCAAGAAGAGGAGTATTAGCAGCCTGTTTGCATCGCTGAACGACAACCCCGTGAAGGAGTACAGCAGCGCGACCGGGGCGGTAAGGATCATGTTGCCGGGAGGGTGCAACCGCGGGTAGTGACCCCAGCTCGATACGAACGGCTTGTCCTCAGGCCACCCGGGAACCGCCGCGACGGCGGTCTTCGGATCGGCACTGATCGTGTGCATGTCTTCCGGCAGCTCGGCGACCTGCTCCGGGCTCAGCGCCGGCCCGGCTTCCACCAGCGGCTTCTGCCAGATGCCGACCCCTATACGCGTGAACAACCGCGCCGTGTTCATGTGCGAGAAGTGATCGGTATACGTGCCGCACGAGAGGTCGGCGAAGGGGTGGCACTGGGTATGGATCATCGCACAGCTTCCCCACACGATCAGCGACGCCACCGTAAAGAGGAACAGCCGATCGCGGCCTAGCGTCCCACCCTCTTTGCTGAAGAGTCGCCGCATGCCGTCCCTTCGGTAGCCATTCGCCCACGAGGTAGTCCTCGAGGCCCGCCAAAGCTACACAAGGCCGGCGTGGTGGATGCAGGCGACA
>DATBND010000430.1:0-7033 GCA_036554505.1 Actinomycetota bacterium
GACCCGTTATGCGTCTTCACCCGAGATTGGCGTGTACTCGGCGGCCTTGCGCGCCGGGCAGATCATCGTCTTGTTCCTCACGTCGGTGAGCTTGATGTTCAGCCCGTTCGTCGCGGATCTGCACAACCGCGGCGAGACAGAACGTCTGGACAAGCTGTTCAAGAACCTCACGCGCTGGACGATCGCAGCGACGTTGCCCGTGTTCCTGCTGCTTGCCGTCGCGCCCGACGACGTCCTCCGGGTGTTCGGCTCCGGCTTCGCCGGCGGCGAGGCGGCGCTGTTGATCCTGGCGGCAGGCCAGCTCATCAACATCGCGACCGGCAGCGTCGGGTTCGTGTTGATCATGGTCGGGCGCACCGGCTGGGATCTCTTCGTGTACGCCGGATCACTGGTCATGAACCTCGGACTGGCGTTCTGGCTTTGCCCGAAGTACGGGATGGAGGGGGCCGCGATCGCGAACGCGGCGACGTTCGCGGCGTCGAAATGGGCCCGGCTGGTTTTGGTCCGGCGGTTCGTGAGCATCCAGCCGTACGACCGGGACTACTGGAGGTTGCTGCCGCCGGCGCTGGCGGGCCTTGCGGCGATGTTCTTGATCCATCAGGTCGTGCCGGGTGGTTTCCTCGTCGACCTGCTGGCGACCGGCGTGGGAGGGACCGCGGTCTATCTGGCCGCTTACCTGGTCGTGGGGCTGACCGCGGCCGAGCGGCGCGGCGTCTCCGGGGTCGTGGCGCGTCTCAAGGCTCGATAATCGGAGCCTGATGGAGAACGATTTCCTCGATCACCTGAACCCGGTACAGCGCGAGGCGGTCGAGCACCCGGGCGGGCCCGTGCTCGTCGTCGCGGGAGCCGGGTCGGGCAAGACGCGGGTGCTGACGTTTCGCATCGCTCAGCTGATCCGAAGCGGCGTGTCCCCGTTCGCAATCCTCGCCATCACCTTCACGAACAAGGCCGCCGCCGAGATGAGGTCGCGGGTGGGGGCTCTCGTCGGACCGGTGGCCGAGAAGATGTGGGTCTCGACGTTCCACTCGGCATGCGTGCGCATCCTCCGGCGCGAGGCTCCGCGACTCGGCTTCCGGCAGTCGTTCTCGATCTACGACGCAGCCGACACCGACCGGCTCATCCGCGCATGCATGAAGGATCTCGGGATCGAGCACAAGCGCTTCCCGCCGCGTGCGGTCGCGGCGGCGATCTCGGACGCAAAGGACAAGCTGATCGACTCCGGGCTCTATGCCGACTTCGCGTCCAACCCGTGGGAGCGCACGATCGCGGAGGTCTACACCGAATATCAGCGGAGGCTTCGCGATTCGTCGGCGTTCGACTTCGACGATCTCCTCATGCGGACGGTCGAGGTGTTCGATCGGTTCCCCGAGGCTCTCGGCGCCTACCAGGCTCGTTTCGAGCACGTGCTCGTCGACGAGTTCCAGGACACGAACCACGCGCAGGCGCGCTTCGCCACGCTTCTGGCCGGCAAGCACCGCAACATCTTCGTCGTCGGCGACGCCGACCAGGGGATCTACGCCTTCCGCGGAGCGACGATCAAGAACCTGCTCGACTTCGAGCGCGACTGGCCCGAGGCACACGTGATCACCCTCGAGCAGAACTACCGGTCCACCAAGACGATCCTCTCGGCGGCGAACGCAGTCATCGAGAACAACGCGATGCGCAAGCCGAAGTCACTGTGGACGGAATCGACCGCAGGGGACTTGATCACGCGCTATCACGCGCAGAACGAGCACGACGAAGCCGGCTGGGTGGCGGGGGAGATCGACAGGCTGCGAGAGCTGGGGCATCAGCTCGGCGACATGGCGGTCTTCTACCGGACCAACGCGCAGTCGCGCGTGCTCGAGGAGATCTTCGCCAAGGAAGAGCTGCCGTACAAGGTCGTCGGCGGCGTCCGGTTCTACGAGCGGCGCGAGGTGAAGGACCTCCTCGCGTGGCTGCGGGCGGCGATGAACCCATCCGACGCCGTCAGCGTGGCGCGCGCGGCCCAGGCTCCTCGGCGGGGGATCGGGGATGCCTCACTCGGGAAGCTCGCCGACTTCGCGCGCCGGCGCGCGATCTCCTTCGGCGAGGCGTTCGACTGGGTCGAGGAAGCCGAAGGCGTCTCGAAACGTGCCAAGGGCGGCATCCTCGAGGCGTCGCGGCTGTTCGAGCGCATCCGCTCGGCGGCCGAGGCCAAGATGCCCGTTCACGAGATCGTCGAGATGGCATGGGACGTCACGGGCTACATGGACGAGCTCGCGGCGGAGCGCACGTTCGAGGCGCTCTCTCGTCAAGAGAACCTGCGGGAGCTCGCGGGCGTCGCGCGTGAGTACGAGGAGAGGAACGATGACCCGACCTTGACGGGCTTCCTCGAGCAGATCGCCCTCGTCACCGACACCGACACCGTCGACGGCGAAGAGGCCGGCGTGACGTTCATGACGATGCACAACGCGAAGGGGCTCGAGTTCGACGTCGTGTTCATAGTCGGCATGGAGGACGGCGTCTTCCCTCACATCCGGTCGCTGGGGGACCCCGACCAGCTCGAGGAGGAGCGACGCCTGTGCTACGTCGGCATCACTCGCGCGCGCGAGCGCCTCTACCTGTTGAACGCGTGGTCGCGCAGCCTCTGGGGCGGGCTCAACTACAACCCCCCGTCACGCTTTCTCGCCGAGATCCCGAACGAGCTCGTCAACCTGTCTGAGGAAGGCCGCAAGACGCAGAGGGCCAAGGCCGTCGCGGCCGCCGGCGACCCGTCGCAGTTCAAGGTCGGCCAAGAGGTCGAGCACGATCGATGGGGCAGGGGCGTGATCGTGGAGATCGCGCGCTCGGGCGTCGGGCTCGAGGCGACTATCAACTTTCCCTCCGCAGGTGGCGAGAAGCGACTCGACCTGACGCTCGCGCCTCTGAAGCCCGCGCCCTGACGCCTATCGCTCGATGATCTTTATCGACTCGATGTAGACCGGGTTGCGCGGCGAGTCGGCGGTCGCGGGATCGTTGCCTCCCAGCGTCGGCAGCTTGCCGATCTCCTCGACGACGTCGAACGACGACTTGTCGACCTGCCCGAACAATGCGAAGTCCGGTTGCAGGCCCGCGGGGACGTCGGTCTCACCCTCCGGTCCCTGGTGCGTGACGATGAACCATTGGCTGCCGCCCGTATTCGCGCCTGCGTTCGCCATCGCCACCGCGCCGAACGTGTACGCGTTGGACCGCTCCGGCAGCTCGTCCTTGATCGAATAGCCGGGACCGTCGGGCTCTTGGCCGTTGACCCCGTCGGGGTCTCCGGTCTGGATGACGAAGTTGCCCACGACGCGGTGCCACGTGAGGCCGTCGAAATATCCCTCATTCGCGAGGAAGACGAAGTTATTGACGGTCTCCGGCGCGTCCTCCTCGAACAGGTCGAGCTCGATCTTTCCGCACGACGTCTGCACCACGGCCGAGTAGTCGACGCCGTCCTCGAGGACCTGCTCCGGCGCGTCGTACTGCTTCGGCTTGGTCTTGCGCGGCTTCTTCGCGCCGCACGCGACCTCACGCGTAGGAGGTTGAGACGCGTCCGGGGGGCTCGGCGACGTCGTACGCGGGGGGTTCGCCTCGTCCTCGTCGTCACCGGATGGCGCCAACGTCAGCCCGAGCCCGGCGACCACGGCGATCACGACGAGCACCGATGTCAGGCGCACGACGCGCCTTCGCCGGTACGCGGCCCTGAGCGCGGCTTGCTTCTGGTCCCGGTACTGCTTTTTCCTCGCTCGTTTCTCAGTTGCCACCCGCGGGTCCCCTCCACCGTCGTTGTCTCTGTGTCACGAGCTCGTCGGCCGACGCAGAGCGCGCCTCCAGCCCGGCGAGATGATAGGCGACCGCCCGGATGAGGGAGTCGGCGGTGAACGGCTCCGCGAGAAGCCCGTCCGCGATGCCGAGATCGACCAGGTCGCGTGCGGTAAGACGCAAGGCGCGTGCTGCATCCGGCGCTCGGGATACGTCCCGCCACAGGATCTGGGCGGCGAGCTCGGGCCCGATGACCGAGAACACCGAGGACTCGTACGCGAGGACGAGGTCGGCCGTCGCGAACGCGAGCGCCCCGCCGCTCCCGCCCTCTCCGCTCACGATCGAGAGGATCGGCACCGGGGCCGTGAGCATGGCCTCGAACAGCCGGGCGATCTCCCACGCGATGCCCGCGTTCTCCGAGGCCTCCGACGGGTCCGCCCCTCGGGTATCGACGATCGTCACGATCGGCAGGTCCAAGCGCGACGCGATCTCCACGCACCGGCGAGCCTTACGAAAGCCGCCCGGCCCCGGCGAGAAGCGGCTGTCCAGCGCGATCGCGACGAACGGACGTCCCGCGACGCGCGCGATGTGCGTCACGACCGCCGGATCCTGAGTGCCGGCCCTGTCGCCGCGCAACTGGACGCTCGCGTCGCTGATGGCGACGAGGAAGTGTGGAGCGCGTGTGCGCTCGGGCGAGCGCGCCGCTTGCACGACGTCCCACGGATCCTCGCCGCCCTTCCCGCGCGCGGGGTCGGGGGGATCTTCCGCGGGCAGCGGGTCGTGGTCAAGGACGCGCAGCACACGGGCGACGTAGTCGCGCACGCCGTCGGGCGGGACAACCATGTCGACGAGCCCATTCATCATGGCCGATTGCGCGCTGTGTGAGTTGCCGCTCAACGGAGCGCCGGTGAAAGCCTCGGCGACGCGCGGCCCCGCGAAGCCGACGGTTGCCTCTGCTTCGGCCGCGGTCACGTCGGCCAGCGCGGCGATGCTGGCGAGGACTCCCCCGGTCGTCGGATTGCCGAGCACCGCGATGAGAGGTTGGCGCGCTCGGCCCAGCGCTAGGCGTGCGGTCACGACCTTGGGCATCTGCACGAGCGCCCGCATCCCCTCCTGCATGCGCGCTCCGCCGGTCGAGGTACGCAAGACGAAGGGCACCTTGCGCAACGCGGCGCGCTCTAGGCCGGCCGCGAGTTGCTCGCCCGCGGCTTCCCCCATGCTGCCGCCGAGGAAATCGAAGACGAACCACGCGAGCTCGACGTCGTGACCGTCGATGCGCGCCGGGCCGCCCACGACCGACTCGGCCTGGCCCGACGACGAGCGCGCTGCCTCGAGCATCTCCCGGTATCCGGGATAGCCGAGCGGATCGGACGTCGCGCGCGGCGAGACGGGCTCGAACGACCCTTCGTCGACGAGCGCGTCCGGGCCCGGTTCGGTCGTCTTGCTCACGGCGGGAGCCTCCAGGTGTCCTGCTAGTCTCCAGACGGTCTAGCAACCGTAGCAACAACGATCGAGAAGCCTTCGAGGAGTGAAGACGTGAGCCCGGTGCGAATTCTCGTTGCGAAGCCGGGACTGGACGGGCACGACCGCGGCATCAAGGTCGTAGCGCGCGCGCTTCGCGATGCGGGCGTCGAGGTGATCTACACGGGGCTGCACCAGACACCAGACCAGATCGCCGCCGCCGCGATACAGGAAGACGTCGACGCGGTCGGCTTGTCGTGTCTCTCGGGGGCCCACATGACGCTGTTTCCACGCGTCGTGGAACTCTTGAAGGAGCAAGGGGGCGGAGAGATCCAGGTCTTCGGTGGCGGGATCATCCCTGACTCCGACGTCCCGCCGCTCAAAGAGGCGGGCATCGCCGAGATCTTCACGCCGGGCGCCACGACGACGGCGATCGTGGACTGGGTCAACGAGAACATCGGGACGAAGACGGGCTGAGGCGCGGGCCAGGGAGGCGTAATTGGATCTCTTCGAGTACCAGGGCAAGGAGCTTCTCCGCAGGTTCGAGGTGCCCGTGCCCGAGGGGCGCGTCGCGACGACGCCGGACGAGGCGGCGGAGGCCGCCGAGCGACTCGGCGGACGCGTCGTCGTCAAGGCTCAGGTCCAGGTCGGGGGCCGCGGCAAGGCGGGGGGCATCAAGCTTGCCGAGTCGCCGGACGAGGCTCGCTCGGTTGCCGAGCAGATCCTCGGCATGGACATCAAGGGACACGTCGTCAAACGAGTGCTGGTCGAGCGTGCCGGCGACATCAAGTCCGAGTACTACTGCTCGTTCCTCCTCGACCGCTCCGAACGAAAGTTCCTCGGGATGATGAGCGCGAAGGGCGGGGTAGACATCGAGGAGGTCGCCGAGACCGACCCGGACGCGATCGCGCGCGTCCACATAGATCCTCTGCTGGGGATCTCGGACTTCCATGCGCGCGAGCTCGTCTTCGGTGCCGGGATCGACGAGGCTGCCCGCAAGGAAGCCATCGCCATGCTGCCCAAGCTGTATCGCGCGTTCGTCGAGCTCGACGCGTCGCTGGTCGAGGTCAATCCGCTCATCCTTACGGGCGAGGGCCGGGTCGTCGCGTTGGACGCGAAGGTCTCGATCGACGATTCCGCCTCCTATCGCCATCCCAACTTCGACGAGCTCAAGTCCGCGCACGAGGTTCCCGAGCAAGAGCGCATCGCGAAGGAGAAGGGCCTCAACTTCATCAAGCTCGAAGGGGATGTCGGGATCATCGGCAACGGGGCCGGGCTCGTGATGTCGACGCTCGACGTGGTCAAGGCCGCCGGCGGGGATGCCGCCAACTTCCTGGACGTCGGGGGCGGCGCGGGTGCCGAGCTGCTGTCCTCCGCGCTCGAGGTCATCACGTCCAACCCCGAGGTCAAGAGCGTCCTCATCAACATCTTCGGAGGGATCACGCGCTGCGACCTCGTTGCCGAGGGGATCATCGACGCTCTCGGCCGCCTGGACGTGAAGGTGCCCATCGTCGTGCGGCTCGACGGCACCAACGCCGAGCAAGGACGCAAGATGCTCGCCGACGCACCGCACCCGATGTTGAAGACGGCGGAGACGATGCTCGGGGCCGCCGAGCAAGCCGTACGGCTCGCGCACGGGGAGGCCGCATAGATGGCCATCCTGATCGGTGACGACACCCGGCTCCTCGTGCAGGGCCTAACCGGACGAGAGGGCTCGTTCCACGCGGGTCGCAACCGCCAGTACGGGACGAACCTCGTTGCGGGCGTGACGCCCGGCAAGGGCGGGACCGACGTCGACGGCGTTCCCGTCTTCGACACGGTGTCGGACGCG
>DATBND010000007.1:0-2166 GCA_036554505.1 Actinomycetota bacterium
GCGAGCTCGATGATCCGGATGATCTTCTCGACCGTGCGAGCTCCCCACGAACCGGCCTTCACGGTCGCGTCGTTGGCCATGATCGCGACGGAACGGCCGCCGATCTTGCCTACGCCGGTCACGACGCCGTCGGCCGGAAGATCCCCGGCAAGGGCATTGACCAGGAGGCCCTCTTCGACGAACTCGTCGACCGAGTCGAGCAGCAGCGCGAGACGTTCGCGCACGAACAGCTTTCCTTGGTCGGCGAGCTTGTCGTGATACTTCTGCGCGCCGCCCGCCTTGACGCGCTCGATCACGTCCGGCAACTGCTCCTTGCGACCCTCGGCCATGTGCTCTCCCTATGCGGTTCCGGCGTCATCGTAATCGGGGCGAGCCGCGACGAGCAGCCGCCGGAACTCGGCCGCCAGCGCAGGCAGCTGGTAGTGCGCGTTCAGCCCGCTCGGGTTCGGGAGCACCCAGACCCTCGTGATACCTACGACCTCGTCCTGGGGGCCCACCGCCGCGTCGCGCTTGCCGAAGCCGATCCTGTACGCGCTCAGCCCTAGGACCGCCAGATAGCGCGGCTCGAAAGTCTTCAACTTCCCGATCAGCCTGCGCGCGCCGCGCCGTAGCTCGTCGTCGCTCAGCTCTCCCGCCTGCGCGGTCGCGCGCGCGACCAGGTTCGTGACGCCGACTCTGTGCTGCAACAGCTCGTGCTCCTCGAAGGGCTCCAACCGCCGCGCGGTGAACCCGGAAAGGTGGAGCGCCGGCCAGAACCTGTTGCCCGGGCGCGCGAAGTGGTGACCCGTGGCCCCCGAGTACAAGCCCGGATTGATGCCGCAGAAGAGCACGTCGAGCCCGGGCGCGATGACGTCGCGCACGCGCTTGCCGTACGCGGCCGCGACCTGTTCCTTGGACGGCCGGCGGGGCTTGCTCATGCGGGACGCAGGTGCACGATCTCGCCCGCATGGACCGCGCGGAACTCCCCGTTCGTCTCGATCTCGAGCGCGCCCGAGGGGAGGAGCCGCCGGGCGATGCCGTCGAGGTCCCGGCCCTCCGCCACCTGCACGGTCACGCGTCTCCCCAGGACATCCGAGCGGTTCGACGCGCGCTCGACGATGTGAGCCGCGCCCTGGCCAGTCCCGACGAGGGGATAGATGCGCTCGAACGCGTCGAGCACCCAGCCGAGAAGCTCGACTCGCGACGGATGCTTCCCGCCCTCAATCGCCTCTGCCTCGGCATGCACGGTCGTGGCGCGCTCCGCGACGTCGGCCGGGACGTTCGCGCTTGGCCTTACGTTGAGACCGATGCCGATGACTGCGTAGTCGAGCACCCCGCCGGTCACGCGGCTCTCGACGAGGATGCCGGCGAGCTTCCGTCCGCCGACCGTCACGTCGTTCGGCCACTTGAGCGTGGGACGGACCCCCGACGCGATCTCCACACCTTCGGCGCACGCCAGCCCGACCGCGGCCGTCAAAAGGCCCAGCACGTCGACGGGCCGCCCGGGCCTGACCACCAACGACATCTGCAGCGCGGTCCCGGGCTCCGACCACCACGTTCGTCCGCGGCGCCCGCGCCCGGCCGTCTGATGATTGGTGACGACGAGCGCTCCCTCGGCCGCGCCCTCCTCGGCCCACGTCATGGCCTCCGAATTGGTCGACCCGATCTCGTCGAAGACCTTGAGCGGCCGTCCGAATGCGCCACGAAGCCCGCGCATGACGAGCTCTTCGTTCAATTCGTCGATGACCCTCAACCCCTCCGGCCGGATACGCCCCCGTAGGATACGGAGCCATGTTCAAGAAGCTGCTCGTCGCCAACCGCGGCGAGATCGCCATCCGCGTGATGCGGGCGTGTCGCGACATGGACATCGCGTCCGTCGCGGTGTACTCGGACCTGGACGTCGACGCGCTCCACGTCCGCCTTGCCGACGAGGCCTACAACGTCGGCGCGGGCCCTGCCTCCGAGTCGTATCTCAAGATCCCGAACATCCTCGAGGCGGCGCGCCGGGCCGGAGCCGAGGCCGTCCACCCGGGCTATGGGTTCCTCGCCGAAAACGGTGACTTCGCCCGGGCCGTGATCGAAGCGGGGCTCGTCTGGGTGGGGCCCTCGCCCGAGGTGATCGACGGCATGGGCGAGAAGACGGCGGCGCGCAAGGCGGCCGCCGACGCGGGGGTCGCCACGGTCCCC
>DATBND010000008.1:0-8660 GCA_036554505.1 Actinomycetota bacterium
CCTTCGTGCAGTAGGCCCAACAGGATGTGCTCGGTCCCGATGTAGTTGTGATTGAGGAGGCGCGACTCTTCCTGTGCGAGGACGATGACCCGTCGGGCCCGGTCGGTGAACTGCTGGAACACCGGCCCGCGTCCTTACGCGACGAGCGGGAGGTTGGGGTCGGGCGACGCGTCCAGCGGCGTGTAGAGGCCGCGCCGCAGCATCCACGTCGCGCACGCCGCGACCATCGCCGCGTTGTCGGTGCACAGCGCCATGGGAGGCACGAACAAGTCGAGGCCGCGTTCCCCACACGCGTCGGCCAGGCCCTGACGTAGCCCGGAGTTGGCCGCCACTCCTCCGCACAAAAAGACGCGCGGCGCGCCCACCTCCTCGACCGCCGCCATCGTCTTCGCGACCTGGACGTCGACGACCGCTTGCTGGAAGGAGGCGGCGATGTTCTCCACCGAGACGGCCTCGTTCCGCGCCTCCGCCTTGCGTACGTAGTTGATCACCGCGGTCTTGAGGCCCGAATAGGAAACGTCGAACCCCGGCTCGTCGAGCATCGCGCGCGGGAACTTGATCGCATGTGGATCACCGAGCAGCGACAGACGGTCGATCTCCGGCCCCCCCGGGTACTCGAGGCCGAGGAAGCGCGCGACCTTGTCGAACGCCTCGCCGGCTGCGTCGTCGAGGGTGCCGCCGACGATCTGATAGTCGCCGTGGCCGCGCGCGTCGACGAGCAACGTGTGGCCTCCCGAGATGATCAGCGCCAGCCCGGGGAACTGGGCGGCCGGGTTGTCGAGCAAGTTCGAGTACAGATGCGCTTCGAGGTGGTTCACCCCCACGAAAGGCACCTCCAGCACGGCCGCGACCGACTTCGCCTCCGCCACTCCGACGAGCAACGAGCCGATGAGGCCGGGGCCGAGCGTCGCCGCGACCGCATCCAGATCCCAGAACGTCGCGTCCGCGCGCAGCAACGCCTCCGCAATAGCCGGCGTCAACGCCTCGAGGTGGGCCCGTGCCGCGATCTCGGGCACGATGCCGCCGTACTCACCGTGTAGCTCGCCCTGCGAGACGATGACGTTCGAGAGGATCTCGCGGCCGCCCTTAACGACGGCCGCCGAGGTCTCGTCGCACGACGTCTCGATCCCGAGCACGAGGGTCTTGTCGTCCCACTCGCCGACGCGTTCCTCGATCACTTGCGGCTGGGGGACCGCCCACGTCGTGTCACTCATTCAGATCGACCTCGTCGAGCTCGGCGCGGATGCCGGACAAACGGACTCTGTAATCGGTCGAGCGCGCGTCCTCCACGACCATGACGTACGCATCCTCGTTCGTCTCTATGTAGTAGCCCTTGCGGGTCCCCGCGACGGAGAAACCGAACTTCACGTACATGTTCTGGGCCACGAGGTTCGAGACGCGCACCTCGAGCGAGATGATCTCCGCGCCGCGCGCGATCGCCTCCGTCACGACCGTCAGGAGCAATCGGGTCCCGATCTTCCGGCCGTGATAGCTGGGGTCGACCGCGATGTTGGTGACGTGCGCTTCGTTGGCCGTGTACATCATCCCCACGTAACCGACGACCTCACCGTCGAGGCGCGCCACGAGATAGGTGCGAGTCGCCCGCTGCGCGAGCTCCGAGAGGAAGAGCGAGGTGCTCCACGGGCGCGGATACACGCGCGATTCGATCGACATCACCCTCCGCAGATGGCGGCGGCGCATCCGGGTGATCTCGAGCTCGTTTGCGGAGCGAGGATCGGGAAGGCGCTCGACCGCGCTCATGCCCACCTCGCCCCGCGGATGCTCTCCCACTGGATCGGCTTGGCAGACCGCCTCAGGTACAGCGGCTTCAGGTCGAAGAGGGAGTCGAAGTCCTCGCGGAACATGCGCGGGAGGCTCAGCTCGACGAGGGCCTTGGCCTCGGGGAAGGAGTGGCTCATCGGTCCGACCTCGGCGACGGAGATCTCCTCGAACACGTCGCGGTAGAGGAGCGCGCCGTTGCCGACGAGCAGCACCTCCTCGGGACGGGCGTCGATACCGACCGCGAGCTGCTCCGGGCGTTCGACCCGATAGTCCGTCATCCGCTGGATCCCGCCGGGGGAGGATCGGTAGAACGCGTGGAACACCTGATTGCGCCGCGCGTCCAGCACCGCGCAGATCGTCTTCGGCGAGTAGCGCACCTCGTACGCGACGAGGTCGAGCGACGTCATCCCGACGATCGGAACCGACAGCGTTTGCGCGAGCGCCTTGGCCGCGCCCACCCCGACGCGCATGCCCGTGAATAGGCCGGGGCCGATGCCGACGGCTATGCCGCTCAGGTTCCTGAAGCCGAGGCCGGTCTGCTCGAGGCAGAACGAGATCGCCGGCATGAGGAACTCGTTGTAGCTCGCTCCGCGCGAGACCATGGCCGACGCGATCACCCCTTGTTCGGAGCCGATCGCGACGCTCGCCTGAGGGGTCGACGTCTCGATGCCGAGGACGAGCAAAGGACCTCCTAGAACGCCGCTATTCGCCGAGATCTTCGGGCTTCATATGGTCGCGTGCCGGAGGGTCGCCTGCATCCACGAACCTGGACTCGGTCGACAGCCCGTGCGAGGCCGCGTCGAGAAGGGTCTCGGCGGTCGTCCGCATCGCATCGAGCTTTAGGGGCCACTCGCCGCCGTGCGGTCGAAAGGTCATCTCGCGCAGATCGTCGGAGTCGGCGTCGGCCGGCCGTCGCATCACGATCTCCAGATACCTCCGGGGCAACAGCGGAGCCACCGCTTCGCCCCACTCCACGACCAAGATCGCCCCCGGGTCCAAGAGCTCCTCGAAGCCGAGGTCGATCACCTCTTGGTAGGAGTTCAGACGGTAGACGTCGATGTGGAGGATGGGCCAGCGCGCGTCGTACTCGTGGACGATCGTGAAGGCGGGCGAGGTGACCCGCACGGTCGTCCCGAGCGCCGTCGCGAGCCCCTGGACGAACACGGTCTTTCCCGCGCCGAGGTCGCCGTTAAGGCTGATGACGTCGCCCGGCAACAAGACGGGAGCCAGCGACGCCCCCAGGATGCGCGTCTCTTCCGGCGATCGTGACGTGATCGCGAGCGACCTCATGCGCCCTGTTCCTTAGAAGAGCCCGAGCTGCTCGGAGTCGCCCCCCGTTGCCGCCGCGGTGGCGGCGCCGACCGGCTCGCGTGGGCGCTCGACCGCGCGTCGCGCCGCAGCCCGTTCGTCGAGAACGCTTCTGACGAGCAGGAAGTCCTGCCTCAGCGCGTCGATTGGGCTCATCCCACCGAACCGGCCCCCGCGCAGGGCCGCGGCCGGATGGAACGTCGGGATCACGACCGCGCCTCTGCGCGGGTACTTCTGCCCGCGCGCGCGTGTGATGCCGATCGGCTGTTCGAGGATGAACTTGGTGGCGAAGTTGCCGAGCGTCACGATGACGTCCGGCCGCATGTGCGCGAGCTGGGCCTCGAGCCACGGCGTGCACGCCTCGATCTCGGCGGGTTGCGGGTCGCGGTTGCCCGGGGGCCGGCACTTGATCACGTTGACGATCGCGGCCTTCGTCCTATCGAGGCCGATCTCGCCGAGGAGAGTGTCGAGGAGCTGCCCGGCCGCACCGACGAACGGGTCGCCCTGCTTGTCCTCGTGGAAGCCCGGCGCCTCACCGATGAACAGCAGGTCGGCGTCGAGGTTGCCGGCCGCCCACACGACCTGGGTCCGGCCGCCGGCAAGTCCGCATCTAACGCATGTCAGGGCCTCGGCTCGCACCGCGTCGATGTCGACGCGCGGAGGGTCGCCCGAACCCGTGGGGAGCATGGCTCGACACTAAGCAGCGCCCCGCCGGGAATCAACCTTCGCGACCTTCTGCTACGCCGCGATCGTCGAGACGATCGCTGGGGTGGTGCTACGCCGCGATCGTCGAGACGATCGCTGGGGTCGTGCTCGCCGGCGGAAGATCAGTCGTCGCGGCGGAGCCACCAGATGACCAGCCCGACTACGGCAACGAGGACGGCGGCGACTATCCAGTAGTTCGATCCGGGGATGCCGGTCTCGATGCGCCCCGCAAGGTCCACCTGCTTAGACGAGAAGCTTTCCGTCCTCCATCAGGACGTCGCCGTCGACTGTGATGCGGCCCCCCTTGCGGAGGTCGCACACCATGTCCCAGTGCACGGCAGACTCGTTCACTCCGCCGGTCTCCGGATAGGACGCGCCGACCGCGAGGTGGATGGTGCCGCCGATCTTCTCGTCGAGGAGGATCTCGCCCGAGAACCTCGAGACGCCGTAGTTGGTGCCGATGCCGAGCTCGCCCAGCACGCGCGCGCCGGGATCCGCGTCGAGCGTCTTCACGAGGAAGTCCTCGTTGTGGTCGGCCGACGCCTCGACCACACGACCCTCCTCGAACCGAAGCTTGATGCCCTCGACGACCTTGCCGCCGTAGATTGCCGGGTAGCTGAAGGTGACCACGCCGCGCGTCTTGCTCTCGATGGGACCGGTGAAGATCTCTCCGTCGGGGAAGTTCATGTTGCCGTCCGCGGGGACGAAGATCCGGCCGCCGACCTCCAGCGTCAGGTCGGTCCCCTCGCCCTCGACGTGGACCTCGTTGCGCCCCTCCATCCACTCGATGAGACGAGCATGACGCTCCGACATCTTTCGCCACTCCGCAACCGGGTCGGCCTGGTCTACCAAGCACGCGCCGTAGAAGAAGTCCTCGTATTCGGCGAGGCTCATCTCCGCGTCCATCGCGTGCGCCTCGGTGGGGAACAGCGTGACGTTCCACCGGTAGGACCCCTCGGCGGTGCGCGTCATGGTCCGGTCCATCAGGGGCTTGCGTGAGCGCGCCGCGAGAACCTGCCGCTCCGGGTCCACGCGCGAGAGCTGACGCGTGTTCACGTCCGACAGGATCGAGAAGGTCGCGTCGAGGTTCTCGACCAACCACCGATCGGTCTCCCATACGTACTGCAGCTGGTCGTCGTTGGCGAGCTTGAAGAAAAGGGGCTCCGCGGCCGGGAGGGACGTCCTGATCATCGGATAGGCGCCTCGCTCGAGACAGCGCTCGTACAGGGCGAGGATGAGGGGCTCGGCGTGATAGGTCCCCCGGATGGCGACCTTCTCGCCCTCCTTGATCTCGAGGGAGTAGTCCACGAGCACGTCGGCAACCTTCTCGACCCTGTTGTCTTTCATCCCCGTCCTCTCCCTGAACGTTCGTCTGTTCGTCCTAGTGTGTCATCGAGGAAGGAAGTAACCACGGTGTTGAACTCGCGGTGGCGCTCCAGCATCGACATGTGACCGCAGCGATCGAACATCTTGAGCTCGGCCTTGGGCAGATGCGCGGCCATGTGCTCGGACGCATCGGCCACGGTCAGGTGGTCGTGGGTACCTCCGATGACCAGCGCGGGAACCGTTATGTCGCCGAGCCGAGCCCCAACGTCGTGGTCCCGGTACGACTTGATCAGGTCGAAGATCACGTCGGCTTTGGTGTCCGA
This sequence comes from Actinomycetota bacterium, assembly GCA_036554505.1. Classification (GTDB taxonomy): domain Bacteria; phylum Actinomycetota; class CADDZG01; order CADDZG01; family WHSQ01; genus DATBND01. Next base: position 5,445 of record DATBND010000008.1, read on the forward strand.
CGTCATGTCGTAGGTGAAATCGACCTGGCTGGCCGAGGGCGACGGGCCGAACGCGGCGATCGCTACTGCGAGGAACAACGTGTCGGACGGCCTGACGATCTTTCGCAGCCGCTGGAGGTACTCGTGCTTGGTCCCGAGATAGTCGAAGGGCCGGCGGGTGGCTCGTTCGAGGCGGGCGACCGCCGACCCACCGATGACCGTCTCGGCCCCCGGCCCGTACGTGGAGTTCACGAGGACGAGACCCTTGATCGGGTCGTCGAGAAACTCCGGGCGGTCGCAACACAGCTGAAGCGCCACCATCCCGCCCACGGAATGGCCGGCTATCACGACCTCGTCCAGGCCTGCCTCCTCGATCACGGCCTCGAGGTCGCCGACCAGCGTGCGCAGCGAGAACTCCGAATCCCCCTTGGGCTGAGAGCGGCCGTGACCGCGCAGGTCGAAGAAGATCAGCCGGTGGTCGCCGAGCCCGGCCATCTGGTAATGCCACACATCGGTGCGAAGCGCCGACCCGTGGAGGAACACGACGCCGCGGCGGGACTCGGGGCCCACCTCCTCGGCGAACAGACGCGCGCCGTCCGGGCGATCGACGTACCAACTGCGTTCGCCACGGCGGCTGCCGAACGTCTCGCCCGCCTCGGGGTCGTTAGCTCGCCTACGCTTTACGAACGCGTGCTCGGCCGCAAGCCCGACGCCGATCGTCGCGGCCGCCCCGGCGAGTGCTGCGAGACCCTTCTTACGCACCGGCACCGGTCTCGTCTATATAGATGCGCGGCACCCGCGACGGTATGCGCGCGGTCACCTCGTAGTTGATCGTGCCGATATGCGCGGCGAGCTCCTCCGCCGTAACCGCGTCGTCCCCGTCGGCTCCTATCAAGGTAGCGATGTCACCAACCTCCACGTCGTCGTCGCCGACGTCCACCATGAACTGATCCATGCAGACGGTTCCGGACACCGGATAGCGCCGGCCTCTGATCAGCACGTCGGCGTCTCCAGAGAGGCGCCGGTCGTAGCCGTCGGCATACCCCGCGGGGATGGTCACCACACGCCCCGGCGCGTCCAATTGGTAGGTCAGTCCGTATGAGACCGCGTCTCCCCGAGGAAGGTCCTTCACCATGTTCACTCGGCCTCTCAGCGCAAGCGCAGGGCGTAGGTCGACCAGATCTCGGAAGCCCTGCCCCGGATAGAGGCCGTAAGCCGCGACCCCGCACCGCACGATGTCGAGATGGCTCTCGGGGAGGGCGATCGCGGCGGCCGAGTTGGCGACGTGCCTGTATCGGGGGGTCACGCCCGCGCGCTCGATCGTGGCCATGAGCTCATCGAACAAGTCGAGCTGCTTGCGCGTGAACGGATGATCCAGGACGTCCGCGACCGCCAGATGGCTCCACACGCCCTCGATCTCGATTCCGGGAAGCGACCGAAGGAACTCGATCGCGTCGGGGACGTCGCCCGCCAAGAGGCCCACGCGGTGCATGCCGGTGTCGAGCTTCACGTGGACCGGGACCGAGCCCCCGGCCGCCTGGGCAGCCTCGGACAACGCGCGCGCGAACTCCTTCGTGTAGACGCTGGCGACGAGCTGGTTCTCGACGAGCGTCGCCGCGGCCTCGGGGGGAGGCTCGGTGAAGACGTGGACGGGCGCGTCGATCCCTGCTTCCCGCAGGTGGAGCCCCTCCGCCACGCGCGCGACCCCGAGGCGCGTCGCGCCGGCGTCGAGCATCGCCTGCGCGCTCGCGGGATTCCCATGTCCGTAGGCGTAGCCCTTGACGACGCCCATCAGCTCGGCACCGGGCGCAAGAGCGCGCAACGTCGACACGTTGTGACGGATTGCGGCGAGGTCGACCTCGGCCCAGACCGGATGGCCGCGGGCTTCGATCTCGGCCTTCGTGTAGCCGGTCATGGACCTAACCTAGCCAGTCGTGGTCCTCTCCGGCGGAGATCCGGGCCCACGCCCCGGGCAGAGCCTCGGCGACGTCCCACGCGACCACACCGGCGGGCCCCGACCTCTCGCCGGCGACGGTGCCGGCCAGGCCGTGGACGTACACGCCGCCCTCCGCACCCTTGACCCCCCCGCCCAGCCCGGCGATGGCGCCGGTGAGCACGTCCCCGGTTCCGGCGGTCGCGAGCTCGGGGCCCCCGGTCGGGCAGATCGCCACCCGCCCCCGGGAGGCCACGATCGAGCGCCACCCCTTGAGGACCACGGTTGCCCCGAAGCGCTCGGCGGCGGTGGCCGCGACGCCGGCCCTGTCCCGTTGGACTTCCTCCGTCGCGATGCCGAGAAGACGGGCGAGCTCCGCGGGGTGCGGCGTGAGAACGACCTCGCCCCATCCTTTCTCCGCGCGCGCTATGAGCGGCGAGGGATCGCGCGCGAGGACGTTGAGCGCGTCGGCATCGAGCACGAGCGGCTTGTCGACCTCGGCCAAAGCCCGCTCGACGAGCGCGCGTTGGCCGTCACCCTGGCCCATCCCCGGCCCGAGCGCGAGCGCGTCGGCGCGTTCGACGACGTCCTTCGTGGCATCGAGCGCTCCGGCCGCGAGCGCGTCGCCGTCGGCCGCGCTCAGCACGAGGGCTTCGGGAGTGGAGCGGTGCGCGTTCGCCTTCACGTTCGCGGTGGTGCCCAGCGTCACGTAGCCGGCGCCGATCCGTTGTGCGCCCCGCACCGTCAGGAGCGCGGCCCCCTGCATCGCGTCCGAGCCCGCGAGGATCGCGACCGACCCCGCGCTTCGCTTGTGCAACGACGGGTCGCGCCGCGGCACGTCGCTCGGCGCGGGCAGCACGAACGCATGTCCGGCTCTATTGACGTCGATCCCGATGTCGACGACTCGCACGACCCCTGCGTGGAGCGCGCCGGGGGGCAAGGCAGTGCCGATCTTCTCGGCCGCCATGACGATCGTCGTATGAGCACGCACGGCGGGCGTCGCGACCGCGCCGGTGGTCCCGTCGACGCCCGATGGGACGTCGATCGCGATGACCCTCGGCGCAGTGCTGTTCATTACGTCGATCGCTTCAGCGACCTCCGCCGGCAGGACTTTGTCATCGGCGCGAAAGCCGGTCCCGAAGATGGCGTCGATTGCAAGATCGCAGCCGAACAGAGGGCGAGGGTCGCGCACCACGGTCCGGCCCCCGAGCTGCCGGTACAGATCGAAGTGGTGCTTCGCCGCGCCCATCAGCGAGGACGGATCGACGACCGAGTAACAACACACGGAGACGCCTTCGGACGCC
>DATBND010000015.1:0-3572 GCA_036554505.1 Actinomycetota bacterium
ACGAGCTCGATCACCTTTCCTGCCTTTCCGAGCACGAGCCACTTGCGCCCGACGATGTCTTCGGGGCGCGCCCGGTACGTGTCGACGAAGTCGTTGTTGTCGCCTTGAAGGACGAAGCGACCGTCCTCGACCCCGATGATCCGGTGGAGAACGGTGCTGCGTAGTTGACTGTTGCGGAACGCGACGACGTCGCCGACGTTGTATTGCGGGGCTTTGCGAACGATGACGAGGTCACCCGTGTGGAGGTGGGGTTGCATGCTCGTCCCCGTCACGGCCACGTAGGTGACCGGACCTCCGAGCTGGCTCGGGCCTATCAGCAGGTACCCCGCAAGTGCGGCCGCCGCGAGCGCGGCTCCTCCCAGGTAACGCTTCCCGTTTTTGGTCATAGCGCCTCCCAGCGCGAAGGCCCGGCGGGCGCCCTCGGGGGGCACCCGCCCGGACCTTCAAGGAATGTCGTTACTGTGCGGCGACCACCGTGAGGTTGGTGGCACCGAGGACGGTCGCGCCCGTGGTGGTGCAAGAGGCATCCACCGCCGGCGTGCCCGAGAGCGTGCAGTCGAACCAGGGGCCGCTCGCTGCGAGCTGCACCTTCACGGTGCCGCCCGTCGGGGGCGCCGAGTCGAGCTTGAACTGAACCGACGCGATCTGCTGGGGGTTCGAGGCGAGCGTGTAGTGGATCGCGCTGACCGTGTAACCCGTGACGGCGCCCGCTCCGTCGCCGGCCTTCGAGGCGGGGACGGTGTTGGCTGCCAGGAATGCGGACCCGGCTGCGGCCATTAGCCCGACCAGTCCGAGTACGGCGAACTTCATACGCGTGGTGCTTCTCATGTCTTGCCTCCCTCCGAGGCGGCTCCCTACTGGAGCCACTTTTCTGGTTGCATACCTGTCTTCGGCGGGAGTTTTGCGACCCTTTAATACGTATTCCGAACGAATTTCGGCAGACCGAGCGCCGGCCCCGGCCGGGCCGCTGCGGCGGTTTTGCGAGTCGGAGCGCCTAGCGGCGTCGCCCCAGCCGGCTGCGCATCTGCCGGTCGGCGTCCCGCTCGGCCTGCGACGCACGCTTGTCGTAGGCCCGCTTCCCGCGGGCGACGGCGATCTCGGCCTTGGCGAGGCCGTGCTTGAAGTACAGCCGGAGGGGCACGAGGGTCCGTCCCTCCTGAGCGACCTTCGCCGCGAGGCGGTCGATCTCGTGGCGGTGAAGGAGGAGCTTGCGGGGACGGACGGGGTCGTGGTTGGCGCGGTTGCCGTGTGAGTACGGGCTTATGTGGCATTGGTGCAGCCACGCTTCGCCCCCGCTGACCGAGGCATAGGAATCCGTGAGGTTGACCTGCGCCGCGCGGCACGACTTCACCTCGGTGCCGGACAACGCGAGCCCTGCCTCTATCGTGTCCTCGATCGTGTAGTCGTGGCGAGCCTTGCGATTCTGCGCGATCAGCTTCGTCTTCTCGCCGTCGCGAGCGGGCATCAGCCTGCGGGGCTGGCGGGGGGCAGAGCGGTCGAGCCCGAGTCGATGATCCCTCGCAGAGTCTCCATCGCCCTCTCCTTCTGGAACGCCGCGGAGGCATCGACGACTACGTCAGGCTCGATCCCGTTGCCGCTCAGGTTCGTGCCGTCGGGAGTGTAGTAGGACGCGACCGTCAGCTTGAAGGCGGAGGAGTCCGGCAGCGGGACTACCTCCTGCACCGAGCCCTTGCCGTAGGTCTCCATCCCGATGAGGACGGCGCGGTTCCGGTCTTGCAGCGCTCCGGCGACGATTTCGGACGCGCTCGCCGTCCCTTCGTTGACGAGCACGACCATCGGCAGTGACTCGAACGCGTCCCCGGTCGCGCGGTAGACCTGGCCCGGCCCGGAGCGCTCCCGGTACGTGACGATCTTTCCGTCCTCGATGAAGTCGCTGGCCACCTCTATGCCCTCGGAGAAGAGGCCTCCGCCGTTGTCTCGGAGGTCGAGGATGATCCCGCGCGCGCCGTCGTCGACCATGCGCTCGACAACGTCCCGGACGTCGTTGCCCGCGCCGCGGGCGAAGGTGAACAGTCGCACGTAGCCTACGTCGCCCTGGAGACGGCTACGCAGGTTGGGCAGCTTGATGGTCTTGCGCTCGATCTCGAAGGTCATCGAGTCGCCGTTGCGATCGATGGCGAGAGAGACCGTCGTTCCCGACGGGCCCTTTATCCGCGCGACGGCCTCGTCGGTGGTCATGTTGCGCACGGGCGTGCCGTCGATCTGCTCGATGACGTCGTCACGCTGGAGGCCGGCCGCCCGTGCCGGGGTTGACGGAAGGACCGACACGATCTCGAGCTCTTGCCCCTTCTTCTTGAGCCACACCCCGATCCCCGAGAACTGCCCCGTGGTCAGCTCGGAGAACGACGAATAGCTCTTGGGGGAGAAGAAGTACGCGTAGGGGTCGTTCGACCGCTTGAGCGCCTCGACCATCCCCTTGACCGCGCCGCGGCTCAACTCTTGATCCCCGGGCGGATCGACCGCAGCCGACCTGATCGTGCGATAGACCTCGTCGACGAGCGAAAGGCCCCGGCCGCTCACACCGCGGATCGTGATGGAATCGCCCGAGCGACGCCCGAGCGCAAATCCGACGGAGAACACGGTCGAACCGACGACGAGAACGGCGAGGCTCGTGATGAGCAGCCGGTGGTGGGGCTCCATCGGGTCAGGGTAGTTGGTGACGCGACCTACTGAAGATACGGAAGCGGATCGACGGGCGCCCCGTTGACTCGCACCTCGAAGTGCAAGTGTGGCCCGGTGCAGTATCCGGTGCAGCCCACCGACGCGATCGGCGAGCCGCGACCGACGGTCTGACCGGAGCTGACCGAGAACGCCGACAGGTGCGCGTACAGGGTCGAGATGCCGCCGCCGTGATCTACGACGACGACGTTTCCGTATCCACTCATCGCGCCGACGTACACGACATTGCCCTTGTCCGCTGCGACGACGCCGGAGCCGTAAGCCGCTCCGATGTCGACTCCGCTGTGCAAGCGACGAGTGCCGAATATCGGGTGGATGCGATATCCGTAGCCGGACGTGATCGACCCGCCGGCGGGCCAGAGGAACTGCCCGCCGCCCGTCGGCGCGTACGCGGACGGGGTGCTCGACGCGGCTTGCTGGATGATCGACTGAAGTTGTTGCGACTCACGTTCGAGCCGCTCCTCCTCGGCCTCGAGCCGACCCTGGCGTCCGCGGATGTCCGCGAGCAGACCTCTCTTCTCCGCGATTACGTCTTGCTTGGCGGCGAGGTCCTGGGCTTGGCGAGCGCGCGCTGCCGCGACGGCGTCACGATCCTTCTCGAGCGAGAGCTTGGCGGCGGCGATCTCCTCTTCTTTCGCCTCGACCTCCGCGCGCCTCGCTTCGAGCTGCTCGCGCAAGACGTCGATCTCCTCGAGCAGGGCCGTGTCGGCGTCGAGCGCGGCACGGTAGTACTCGGTCCGATCGACGAGGTCGGTGAAGCTCTCCGATGACAGGATCGACTCGGCGTACGCGGCCGGGCCCGCCTTGTAGGCCGCCACCGCCCGGCCCTCGAACACCGTCGTTCGGTGGTTGAGCCGGACCAGGACGCCGCC
>DATBND010000040.1:0-9231 GCA_036554505.1 Actinomycetota bacterium
GCCGTCCGCCCTCGCCGCCTCGTCCACCATGCCTTCCCAGCTCATGCAGTATCCCGTATTCGTCCCTATTCGACGCCCTAGAGAGTCCGCTCGGTCCCAAAAGGCTTAACCGGGCGACCCGGATGTAGTTTGCGCGCGTGACCGGAGATCCGCCCCTGCCGCACGACGCTTCGGAGGTCGTCGTTCTCCGGTGCCTCGACTGCGGCGATACATTTCCGAGCGATGAAGGCGACGACGCGCGCTGTCCGAGTTGCGGGGGAGCCCGACTCGAGCTCGCGGCCGAGCCGCTCCTGTAGGCCACGCCGCGATCGTCGAGACGATCGCGGGAGTTCCTGTAGGCGACGCCGTGATCGTCGAGACGATCGCGGGAGTTCCTGTAGGCGACGCCGGAGCTCCTGTCGGGCGCGGCCGCGATGACGACGAACGAGGGGCCGGGCATCGCGATCGGGCCCGTGGCGCTCCCGCAGTTCGAGGACGCGGTGCGCGCCGGGGGAGGCCGCGTCGTCGACGCGCCCGAGGCCGACGGCGTCATCTGGGTCAACCCGGCGGATCCGCACGGTCTCAAGGAGCTGTTGGAGACCTCGCCTGCGCGCTGGGTGCAGCTCCCGTTCGCCGGCATCGAGTCGTTCTTCGAGGCGGGCGTTATCGACCCGGCGCGCACCTGGACGTGCGCCAAGGGGACCTACGCACACGCATGCGCCGAGCACGCCCTCGCGCTCATGCTCACGGCCGCGCGGCGCATCCACCGTCACGCCCGCGATCGTGCCTGGGTGCCGCCGGGCTTGGGCTCCCCGGAGCGACGACTGAAGGGGACCACCGCGCTCATAGTCGGGACCGGCGGCATCGGGCGAGCGCTCGTGCCGATGCTCCAGCCGCTGGGTGCGCGGATGCTCGGGGTCAGCCGCTCGGGCTCGCCCGTCGAGGGGATCGAACGGACGGGGACGACCGACCGGCTCGTCGAGATGGCCGCCGAAGCCGACTTCGTCGTGGTGTGCGCCGCGCTCACGCCCGAGACGCGCGGTCTCGTCGACGCTGCGGTCTTCGATGCGATGCCGGCCGGGGCGTGGCTCGTGAACGTGGCACGCGGTGGGCTCGTCGACACCGATGCTCTCGTCGAGGCCCTTCGGTCGGGAGCCATCGCCGGGGCCGCGCTCGACGTCACCGATCCCGAGCCTCTGCCCGAGGACCACCCCCTGTGGAGTGAGCCCGACGTCGTGATCACTCCGCACGTGGCCAACACCTGGGACATGGCCATCCCCGACCTCGCGGCGCTGCTGGAGCGCAACGTTGCCGCCTTCGCCGCCGGTGCGCCCCTCGAGGGAGGTGTCGACCCGGCCCTCGGCTACTAGTACTTGAGTCAAGAGGACTCAAGTTACCTGTTGACAACTTCCTGAGGTTTCTGCTATATAGATGGCTGAGATTCAGCCGGAAGCACGCAGAGCACAGGAGATTGCAAGATGCGCATGGGCAATCAGGGGCACCGCACCGAGTTCGACGACATCGTCAGCCGTTGGTTCGGATCCGATCAGGGGTGGGGGCAGTGGCCGGCGGGCGGGTTCAACGTCCCGACCGACGTGTTCCACACCGACGACCGTCTCGTCATCCGCATGGAGCTCCCGGGCGTCAACCCCGACGACGTCGACGTGACGATCCAGGAGAACGTGCTGCTCATCAACGGCACCCGCAAGTTCCCCTTCGACGCCGACAAGGTGCGTTTCGTCCGCCGGGGCACGTTCTACGGCGACTTTACGCAGAAGGTCGCGCTGGGCAAGGGCCTCAACACCGAGGGCATCGGCGCCAACTACGAGAACGGCGTGCTCGAGGTGACGATCCCGTACGCCGAGGAGGTCCAGCCGAAGAAGATCTCGATCGAGCTCGGCTCCAACAAGGCGCTGTCGAGCTAAGCGTCACCGCTTCCCCGATGAACGGGCCGGATGACCCCGGCCCGTTTTTCATTTCCCAGAGAGGAACGCCGGCGTTTCGGTCCCGGCGAGCCCGGCCATGACGCCGAGGCCTCCGAGCCCACCCGGATCCGCGAGCGCGCCGAGGGCCTGCCGGCGCGACACCGCGCGCAGCGCGTCCGCACCCCGGCCGGCGGCGAGCGCGACGTCGTGGTCGGCGCGCAGCGCGTCGTGACGAGCGTCCAGGCCGAGCGAGCGCAGCACGTCCCGCTGGGCGATCGGCCCGACTACGCGCAGCCCCGCGCCGGACAGCGCGATCTGCAGGGCGGTCCAGTTGGCGTGCGCGGTGACGTCCTTCTCGCCGGGAGCGGACAGGACGTCGTCGTCTACACCGCTCGCCGAGTACGCGAGCAACGACCCCTCCGGCCGGGCGGCGAGATCGGGCGCATCGGCTCCGTAATCGACCACGACGACCGCGCCGCGCCCGACCATCCCTGCCGCGCGCGCGGCGAACGACTGCGCGGCCAGCGGGACCTCCATGCGGTGGCCCTCCGGAAGATCGACACGAACCCGCCCGAGAAATGCCGCGACCTCCTCGCTCGACGGCGGTAGGGAGACGAAGACGAGCCGGTCGCCGTCGCTGTCGACGCAGATCTCGCGCAGCTCGCCGCCGCGCTGCTCCACGAGGTGGACCGGGAGGTTGTCGACGACCTCGTTCGCGAAGACGACTCCGGCCGGGGCAGAGGGGACCTCGGTTACGGACCGGCTCCACTCGATGCGCGCGTAATCGCCGAGGAGCTCGCGCTGACGGTTCTCGAGCGCGGGGAGGCGCTCGACGAGGCGATAGGTGAGCGCCGCGGCGAATGTCCCGCCGACTGCATCGAGCACGGCGCGCGCGAACCCACCCTCACCGGGCCCTATCTCCACGACGGTGAAGCCACGCGGGCGGCCGCACGTGTCCCAGATCTCCTCGAAGCCCGACGCCCAGAGCCCACCGAACGCGGGGTCCAGCTCCGCCGAGGTCACGAAGTGGCCCCTCCAGCCCGTTCGCTCGGGGCCGCGGGAGTAGTAGCCGTAGCGCGGGTGGTACAGCGCGTAGGACATATAGGCGGCGAACGGCATCGGGCCCTGCGCGACGATGCGCTCGCGCAGGAACGAGACGAGCTCGGTCGTCACGGCGTCAGGCGTCGGGCGAGGGTTTCTTGGCTGCGCGGGGGACGGCGGCCCCGGCGCGTTCGGCGTGGTCCTTCATCTCCCGGTACCACGCCCGTTTCTCGTCGTGGGTCTGCACGTTGGAGAGGGCGCGCTCGGCGACGCGGACGACGTCTGCGTGGCGCGCCCGGTGCGAGTAGATGCCGATCAGCCGGTCGTAGGGCCCGGTGGAGTCGAACGACTCCGCTACGGCGATCTCATACAGCTCGATGGCCTCGTCGATCCGGCCGAGCTGCTCCAGGTTCTGCGCGCGCAGAAACCGCTTGACGACCTCGACGTTCTCCACGGGGGCAATCGTAGGCGGTGCGACAGCGCCCCTCATTTGCGGCAAGCTAGGGCCGGATCAATCCACATACGCCCGTCATACGACTCGAGGAGGAGCATCGATGGGAACCGAGGACCTTCCTTCCATCGCCCAGTCGCTCGTCGCCGCCGGCAAGGGCATCCTCGCCGCCGACGAGAGCTTTCCGACGATCGAGAAGCGGTTCAAGAGCATCGACGTCGAGAGCAACGAGGAGAACCGCCGCGCCTATCGCGACATGCTCTTCACGACGCCGCGCATAGAGGAGCACATCAGCGGCGTCATCCTCTTCGACGAGACGATCCACCAGTCGACGTCGGACGGGACCGGCTTCGCGGAGCTGTTGCAGAGCAAGGGGATCGTGCCGGGGATAAAGGTGGACGCCGGGGCGAAGGACCTCGCCGGTTTCCCCGGAGAGAAGGTGACCGAGGGGCTCGACGGCCTGCGCGGCCGGCTCCAGGAGTACTACTCGCTGGGCGCGCGCTTCACGAAGTGGCGTGCCGTGATCACCATTGGCGAAAGCATGCCCACGTCGTACTGCATCCGCGCCAACGCCCACGCGCTCGGACGCTTCGCTGCGCTATCGCAGGAGTCCGGCCTCGTCCCCATCGTGGAGCCGGAGGTACTGATGGACGGCGATCACTCGATCCGGCGGTGCTTCGAGGCGACCGAGCAGACGCTCACCGCCTTGTTCGAGGAGCTGGCGAACGCCCGCGTCTCGCTCGAGGGGACGTTGCTGAAGACCAACATGGTGCTGTCCGGTAAGGACGCGGCCGACCAAGCGGGCATCGAGGATGTCGCGCGCGAGACGGTCCGTGTCCTGAAGCAGACGGTCCCCGCGGAGGTGCCCGGCGTCGTGTTCTTGTCCGGCGGCCAGAGCGACGAGCTGTCGACCGCGCACCTCAACGCCATGAACAAGCTCGGCGACGTGCCGTGGGAGCTCAGCTTCTCGTACGGACGCGCGCTGCAGGCTCCCTCGCTGAACGCGTGGAAGGGCGACGCGGCCAACGTCGAGGCCGGTCAAAAGGCCCTCTATCACCGGGCGCGGCTGAACGGCGCGGCACGCTCGGGCTCCTATTCCGAGGAGATGGAGAACGAAGCCGCGTAACGACTTTTCCGCGCGCCGGTCGCGGCGCGCGGCCCTCGTGCTGGTCCTCGCCGTGGTGGCCGCCGTGGGTCCGGCGCGCCCCACGCCGGCTCCCGCGCAGGAGCAGCCGGATCGCGCGGCGATCCAGGACCTTCTCGACCGCCGCGCCGAAGCGATCGAGAGCCGTGACAGGGCCGCGTTCATGGCGACGGTGGGAGACCTGTCGCCGGGCTTTCGCGACGAGCAGGCCCGGCTTTTCCGGTCGATGAAGGACGTCCCGTTCGCGTCCTACGAGCTCGAGGCCGACTGGACCGAATGGGGCGACATCATGCGCGCGGGCGACCGCGCGCGCTATCCCGGGGCCGAAGTCGTGACGATCCCGCTGACCGAGGAGCGCTATCGCATCCGAGGGCTGGACCGTTCGCCCGCGGTCGAGGACCTCTTCTACACGTTCGTGAAACAGGGTGGTGAGTGGCTGATCGGACAAGACCGCGACGTCGCCGACCTCGGGTTCGACACCGCGCAGCATCTCTGGGACTTCGGGCCCGTGCGCGTCGAGCGCCACGGACGGTTCCTCGTCTTCCGCCATCCGTGCCGGAAAGGGCCGTGCTCGAACCTCCCCGATTACGCGCTCTCCATGCTGGAGGCCGGCCGGGCACGCGCCGAGCTTTACTGGCCGGGCCCGTGGCCGAAGCGCGTCGGCGTCGTGCTCCCGACGACGAAATCCGAGCTGCGTCACGTGCTGCAGGCGAACTTCGACCTGACGACGTTCATCGCGTTTACGTACTCGACCGTGAAGGACGGGCGCTACTCGGCGCCTCGGATCGTCCTGAACTGGAGGACGCTGGAGGGCCGCTCCGCGAGCTCGCTACAGAACGTGTTCGCCCACGAGCTCGTGCACGTCGCGACGCGCTCGTCGGCAGGCCCTCACGTCCCGGTCTTCGTCGACGAAGGATTCGCCGAGCACGCAGCCAACGAGGCGAGTCCCGCGTCGCTGAGCTTCTTCGACTACCAGCGGTCGATCGGGGGAGTGAACGGCGCGTTGCCGGAGGACTACCAGTTCGTGAGCGGCTCCGGAACGTCGATCTTCCTCAACTATCAGACCGCCCAGTCGGCGGTCGACTTCTTCGTCCGAACGTGGGGGCCGCGCGCGTTCGAGCGCTTCTACAAGCGGCTGGGCCGCGCGCGCGGGGTCCCCGGCACGAGCGAATACCTGACGTCCAAGGCGTTGCGCCACACCATCGGCGTCAGCCTCGATCGTTTCGAGCAGCTCTGGGCCGATAGTCTCGGGGCATGAGCGTTGCGATAAAGCCCGACGGCAGCAAGGACGGATTCGCGCTCGCCAAGGAGGCGGGTGCGCCGAATCCGGTGATCCTCCTCGTCGACGGCAAGCAGCGCGATCTGTCGTTCGTGCCGCCCGACGGCGCCGACGCGACCGTCGTGACGATGGACGAGGACCTAGGACGCGAGGTCCTCCGTCACTCGACCGCGCACGTGCTGGCTCAGGCCGTCGTGCGCCTCTACCCCGGCGCGCGCTATGCGATCGGTCCCCCGATCCAGGACGGGTTCTATTACGACTTCGACGTAGAGCGCCCGTTCACGCCCGACGACCTGACCCGCATAGAGGACGAGATGCGTCGCATCGTCAAGGAGAACCAGCGCTTCGACCGCGAGGAGGTCGAGCGGGAGAACGCGCTCGGGATCTTCGCCGAGCAGCCCTACAAGGTCGAGATCATCGAGGGCGTGGCCGAGGGGGTCGACGCGCTCGAGCAGCAAGGCGCGGAGGGGCCCGTGATCTCGGTCTATCGGAACCGCGCCGGGGGCGCGGACGAGGACGCGTTCGTCGACCTCTGCCGCGGCCCCCACCTTCCGGGCACCGGGCGCATCAAGGCCTTCAAGTTGCTGCGCACTGCGGGCGCGTACTGGCGCGGCGACGAGACCAAGCCGATGCTCCAGCGCATCTATGGCACGGCGTGGGAGTCCAAGGACGCGCTACAGCAATATCTCCACCGTCTCGAGGAGGCGCAGAAGCGCGACCATCGCAAGCTCGGCCGCGATCTGGAGCTCTTCTCGTGGCCGGAGGAGGTGGGCCCGGGGATAGCCATCTGGCACCCGAAGGGCGCGCTCGTGCGCAAGGAGCTAGAGGATCTGTCGCGCGCGATGCATCTCGAGCGCGGTTACCAACCCGTCTACTCGCCGCACATCGGCAAGTCGACTCTGTGGGAGACGAGCGGTCACCTCGGTTTCTATCGGGAGAACATGTATCCGGCGATGGAGATCGACGATCAGGAGTACTTCGTCAAGCCGATGAACTGCCCGTTCCACATCCTCGTGTACCAGTCGAAGACGCGTTCCTATCGCGACCTTCCCGTGCGGCTCTCGGAGCTCGGCACCGTCTACCGCTACGAGCGCTCGGGAGTCGTGCACGGATTGCTGCGCGGACGTGGCTTCACCCAGGACGACTCACACATCTTCTGCAGGCCCGATCAGCTCGTCGACGAGATGGTGGGATGTGTCGACTTCCTGCGCGCGCTGTACGGCGCGGTTGGGCTCGGCCCGGACCGGGTCCGGTTCTCGACCAAGCCCGACAACGCCGTGGGCGACCAAGAGCTGTGGGACCACGCGGAGGCGGCCATCCCACAGGCTCTCGAGCGCGCCGGACTCGACTACACGATCGACAAGGGGGACGGCGCCTTCTACGGGCCCAAGATCGACATCGACGCACGCGACGCGATCGGCCGCTACTGGCAGCTGTGCACGATCCAGGTCGACTTCAACGAGCCCGAGCGGTTCGGCCTCGAGTACACCGACCAGAACGGCGAGCGGATGCGTCCGGTGATGGTCCACAGAGCCCTCTTCGGCTCGGTGGAGCGATTCGTGGGAGTGCTCGTGGAGCACTTCGCCGGAGCGTTCCCGACGTGGCTGGCCCCGGTGCAGGCCGCGGTCATCCCGATCGCCGACCGGCACGTGGACTACGCGCGCACGGTCGCTTCGGAGCTGAACGGGCACGCGGTTCGCGTCGAGGTCGACGACTCGGACGACACCATGGGGGCGAAGATCCGCCGGCAGCAACTCCAGAAGGTGCCGTACATGCTGGTCGTCGGAGACGACGAGGCGTCCAACGGCACCGTCTCGGTGCGGCGCCGGTCGGGCGACGAGACCCGAGGCGTCGCGCTGGACGACTTCGTGCGCAAGCTCGCCGCGGAGATCTCCGAGCGCGCGGTGGAGCCGGCGGTCTAGAACGTCCCATGGAGTGGCTCTGGAGCCCGTGGCGCATGGCCTTCGTCTCGGGCGAGGCAGGCTCGTCCGGCGACTCGGGATGCATCTTCTGCGACCATCTCGCCCAGGGCGACGACGAGGGGGCCGGCATCCTCTGGCGTGGCCTCCACACGTTCGTCCTTCTCAACGCGTTTCCCTACAACACCGGTCATCTCATGGTGGCGCCGTTGCGTCATCGCGGCGATCTCGAAGACCTCTCGCCGGACGAACGCGCCGAGCTGATGGAGGCGACGGCTCGTTCTGTGGGGATCATCCGCGCGGCGATGAAGGCGGAGGGATTCAACGTCGGCGCCAACCTCGGCTCGGCAGCGGGGGCGGGGGTTCCGGGTCACGTGCACGTCCACGTAGTGCCCCGCTGGGGCGGTGACACCAACTTCATGCCCGTTGTGGGCGACACCAAGGTGCTCCCCGAGATGCTCGCCCAGACCTACGCCAAGCTCCGCCCCGCCTTCGACGCTTGAGGCGTCAGCGCTCTAGAGCTCGAACGAGCCGACATCGCAGGTCGCGCCTCGGCCAAAGCCCCGCTGATCGACCATGGGACACGAGGTGCCCACGACCGGTGTCGCGGAGAGCAGCCTGTGAGTCAAGGTCGGATACGGCACGTTGGCGTTGCCGTTCAGCGCGAGGTCCGGGTCCAGGTCGACGTTCCCGATAGGGGAAGACCCGCACAACGTATCGGTCAGGTTGTCGCTCCCCACTATGGAGCCGAAGCAGTTCGACTGGGTCGGAGCCGTGGTATTTCCGCCACGGCTCGCCGACAAGATGCTGCTGCTCACGTTCACGAGGGCTCCGGCATCGCCGAAAACGCTGCCTCCCTCCAACGCCGTGAACATGTCGTCGCCATCGTCGTTGCCCATGAACGTCGTCCAGCTGACCGTGGCCGTGCCTACGTCGACGTACAGCCCGCCTCCCCACAATGCGGCGGTGTTCCCCGACAGCGTCGAATTGAAGATCGTGATCCCATTCGAGGACCAGATGCCTCCGCCGTTGTTGCGGGCCTGGTTCTCGGACAACGTCGAGGTGGTGATGAACGCGTCGGCCGCCGAGAGGAGCCCCCCGCCGTCGAAGGCGTGATTGTTCGACAGGGTGGACGCGGCAAACTTGAGGGTCGCTTCGTTCAGGATGCCACCGCCCGCGATCGCTCGGTTGCGGTCGAATAGCGACCCCAGTACGACGGCGGTGCCACCCTCGGTGTTGTAGAGACCCCCGCCCCCGGCGAGGGCGCGGTTGGAGGTGATCTCCGTCTTCTCCACCGTTACGTTCCCCGCCTCGTTCGCGATCGCCCCACCCCAGACGGCGCGGTTGTGGTGTAGGCGCGAGCTTCCCGAAGCGTTCGAGCCAGAGATGTCGACCCTGCCGGAGAGGTTGTAGATGCCTCCTCCACGACCGGCCACGGCTCTGTTTCTCGACATCACCGGGCGGACGAGTCGCAAGTCGCCCCTGCCCTCGAA
>DATBND010000050.1:0-30522 GCA_036554505.1 Actinomycetota bacterium
CTTTGCCTGCAGCTCCGTGGAGCGAGGGCTGTGCTCGAAGTCCACTCGTTCGCCTCCCTGTCCGCGCCGGCCGTCGTCGACGGGCTTGCCGTCGTAGCCTCTGCTACGCCCGACGGACTCTACCGGCCGGGATGCGTCACGCTTCGCGACGCGCCCGGCGAGGCCGACGGCGCTCCGTCCCTCGACCCCGGGAGCGCGCGATGACCGACGAAGCCTTCGCAGGAAAGGTCGCGCTGGTGACCGGCGGCGCGTCGGGGATCGGTCGCGCGGTGGTGGAACGGCTTGCACGGGCGGGTGCGTCCGTGGTCGTGGCCGACGTCGACGGGGACGCGGGCGCGGCGGTCGCGTCATCGACCGGTTCGACCTTCGTCCCGACCGACGTCCGCGATCCCGAGCAGCTCGCAGCGGCGGTCGAGGGCGCGGTCGACGGATACGGGGGGCTCGACCTGGTTCACTTGAACGCTGGGGTCCCCACCGGCGAGGCGTCACTCGAGGACCTGACGCCCGACTTGTACCGGCGCGCGGTGGGAGTGAACGTGGACGGCGTCGTGTTCGGGGCGCGCGCCGCGGCCCCGAAGATGCGACCCGGCGGTGCCATCGTCGTGACCGCTTCGCTCGCCGGTCTCGTGCCCTACCCCGGGGATTTCGTCTACGGGATCACCAAGCACGCGGTGGTCGGGTTCGTGCGATCGGTCGCGCCGCAACTAGTGAAACGTCAGATCACGGTGAACGCCCTATGCCCCGGCTTCGTGGACACGCCCATCCTGGGCCCGTTCGCGGAGGAGTTCCGCGCGCGCGGATTCCCTCTGCTCGACCCGAGCGAAGTCGCCGAAGCATTCGTCACGGTCGTGCGCTCCGGTCAGACAGGTGAGGTCTTCGTGTGCCAGCCCGGCCGGCTGTGCGAGGCGTACCGGTTCCGAGGGGTGCCCGGCCCCCGCGCCCCGGGAGCCGAGGGCATGGCGCCGCCGCTGCACCCGGGGCCGTGATTGCTGGGCGCGACTAGCATCGGCCGGTCCCGAGTTCGAACAGGAGGTAACAGGTGGCCACCACCATCACGATCGACGAGCTCGAATCCACGCCGGAGCGCGATCTCGGCGCCGGCGAATGGACGGTCGTAGAGCAGAAGCACGTCGACCTCTTCGCCGACGCAACCGGCGACCATCAGTGGATCCACGTCGACCCCGAGCTGGCGAAGCAGGGGCCGTTCGGCACCACCGTCGCGCACGGGTATCTAAGCCTGTCGCTGTTGCCGCGACTCCTGGGGGACCTGCTGACGATCAGCGACGCGCGCATGGGCCTCAACTACGGGATCGACCGGATCAGGTTCACGAATCCCGTGCCAACGGGTTCGAAGGTTCGGCTCAAGGCGAAGACGGTCACCAGCCAGCGGAAGGGCGACGGTCTTCTCTACAAAGTCGCGGTCGAGATCGAGATCGACGGGCAGGACAAGCCGGCGCTCGTCGGAGAGGTCCTCTATCTCGTCTTCTGATCCGTCCCTGGCCGCCATCTAGTATCTCGGCGGGGATCGAGGGGAGGGGTGATGGGGGCGCACAACCTGGCTCTGCTTGCCGAGCAGTCGCTCGCGCGGCACGGCGATCGTGACGCGTTGTGGTTCGAAGAGCGGTGGTACAGCTCGGGCGACCTTGCAGATCGTTACCGTCGTCTCGCCGCCGGCTTCGTCGAGCTCGGCATCCAGCCCGGCGACCGCGTCGTAGTGATGATGTCGAACACCCCGGAGGTCGGCATCTGTTACACGGCGTTGTGGCGAGCGGGCGCCGCGGTGACGCCTGCGATCTTCCTGTTGTCCGGCGAAGAGCTCCGCCATGTCGTGTCCCACTCGGGAGCGCGCGCGATCGTCACGAGTCCCGAGTTCCTACCGAACGTGAAGGCGGCCGTCGAAGGCGTGGACTCGTTGAAGTGGATCGTGTCGTCGGGATCGGAGGAGGACGGGGTCATACCCCTGGCATCGCTCGAAGACGCGGCGCCGGGCGAGATCGTCGAGCGAGCAGACGACGACCTCGCCGCACTGATGTACACGGGAGGCACGACCGGTCGCGCCAAGGGCGTGATGCTCTCGCACTATGGCCTGTGGTACTGCGGCAAGAGCGCTGAAGAGGCCGCGCACGTGGAAGGGATCACCCGGACGCTCGTCCCGCTGCCTCTCTCACATTCCTACGGGCTCATCGTGACGGTCGTCGGCATGCACTCGCGCGAGCCCGGACATGCGTTTCTCATGCGGTGGTTCGACCCCGCCGAATGGCTGCGTCTCGTGCAGGAGCACAAGGTGCAGATCTCGGTCCTCGTGCCGTCGATGATCCAGATGCTTCTCGCGTTCCCGCTCGAGGACTTCGATCTGTCGTCCTTGAGATACGTCGTGTCCGGCGCCAGCCCGCTGCCGCTCGACGTCATGAGGGAGTTCGAACGACGCGTGCCCGGAGTGAGCATCAGGGAGGGCTACGGCCTGACGGAGTCCTCGGCGGTGATCTCGACCATGCCGCCGGAGTCCATCCGTCCGGGCTCGGTAGGCAAGCCGCTTCCGGGTTACGAGGTCAAGATAGTGGACGACGACGGCAACGAGGTCTCTACCGGCGAGATCGGCGAGATCACCGCGAAGTCGCGCAGCATCATGTTGGGCTACTGGAAGTCCGACGAGGCGACCGCGAGCACGGTCCGCGACGGCTGGCTCTTCACGGGGGACATGGGACGCGTTGACGAGGACGGCTATCTGTGGGTGGTCGACCGCAAGAAGGATCTCATCATCCGCGGCGGCTTCAACGTCTATCCGCGCGACGTGGAGGACGCTCTTACCGAGCATCCGGCGGTGTCGCTTGCCGGCGTGGTCGGCAAGCCGGACGAGACCTACGGCGAGGAGGTCGTCGCGTTCGTCCAGCTACAGCCGGGGGCCGAGGCAACGCCCGACGACCTCGTCGAGTTCGGCAAGCAGCGCGTCGGGAAGTACAAGTATCCGCGTGAGGTGCACATCATCCCGGGGATCCCTCTCACGCCGGTCGGCAAGATCGACAGAAAGGCGCTGCGCGCCCAGCTACAGTCCGGCTGAGCCCAGGCGTCTGTCACCGAGAGGCCGTCAGTTTTATGGAGCTGAACGCTCGAGCAAGGATCCCGTACGCATGCCTGTGACCCGGACACGCGCGATCGTTCGGGCCATCTCGCTGGGTCTTTTGGTTGGTGTGGTGGTGACGTTCGCGACGAACGAGATCATCTATGGGCAGCCATCGGGGAACTCCGCGTCGCCGTATCTAGGGTTCTGGGGTCTCGTGTTCGGTTCATTCGCGATGACTCTTAGCGTGCTCGGCGTTCTCGCGTTGTCGCTTGATGCACGTAGGAAAGGAATGTCCCTAAATGCAATGGCCGGCGTCCTGGGAATACTGGGGACGGGCGCGGCCTGCTGGATATTTGCGTGGAGAGTGCCGCCTTTCACGCTCGAGGGGGCCTGGCTCTATCCAATGGCGATCGTCCTTCTGGTGTCAGCCGTGCTTGTGAAAAGAAGGGGCCGAGAGCTTCTAAGAGGCTCCAGGGGAGTGGAGCACCCGAGTTCGCCAGGCAGTCGAAAAGACCGAAGACCGAGCAGCTGGTAGCGCGAGGCCGCTCTCGAAAGCCCCGGAGTGAAGGGATTACTCGTTCGTTCCGATTGTCGACCGCGGCGGTTGGCTAGCCGGTGGCGTCGGCGGTCCCGTGAGCGACGCTCACCGCGCACGACGCGAGCCCGCGCTTCTCCAGGTAGCGCTGGTGGTAGTCCTCGGCGGGGTAGAACTCGGTTGCCTGAGCGATATCGGTCGCGATCGGGCGTGGGAACCGCGCCTGCGCCTCGGCCTTCGAGCGCGTGGCGGCGACCTCCTGGTCGGGGGAGTGGACGTAGATCGCCGAGCGGTACTGCCGGCCGACGTCGGGCCCCTGCCGGTTGACCTGGGTCGGGTCGTGGGCCGACCAGAAGACCTCGAGCAGGTCCTCGTAGGAGACCCGGCTCGGATCGAACTCGACCAGAACGGCCTCGGCGTGATTCGTCGTGTCGGTGCACACGAGCTCGTAGCTCGGATTGGCCACGGTCCCGCCGGTGTAGCCGGCGGTCGTCTGCACGACCCCTTCCACGCGCCGGAAGTCGGCCTCCACGCCCCAGAAACATCCCGCCGCGAACGTCGCTTTCTCCGTCATCTGCGTACCGATCCTCTCTTTCATGCCGTCCTCGCATGCTTCAACAGCGGCTCGCGCCGGTTGGTTCCCGGCGAGACCGTCACCGTGCCGGCGCGATGGCGGGCCCGGCCTTCAAGCCGACCTTCGCCCTACGGCTCCCCAGTGCGTAGACGGTGACGTCCTGCGAGGCGCCGCCGTCGAGGTAGAGCAGATCGTTGAGGAGCCTCGTCTTGATCTTGCCGCCCTTCTTCGTCGCGGTGAGACGGAAGACGCCGGCCTGCGCGCCTGAGTTGGTCACCGTGAAGACGTGCGGGGAGACCTTCCCCTTCTTGCTCGCTCCCGACTTCTTCTCCACGGTCGCCTCCGTTGCCCCCGGCGCGGCGAGCGACTGCACGGCGACGTCGTAGAGAACCCGTCCCTCGTCGTTGTGCTTGTCGAGGACGAAGAAGGCCAGCTCGTTTGCCTCGTCGACGTAGCTGTTCACGACTCCCTTCGCCGTCCCCGCGTGGAACGCCGCATCGGCGAGCTGCCTGTAGTCGCCGACCGTGTAATAGAACTTCTTGCCGTCGGCGCGTACGTAGTCGACCCTCCGGAGGTTCTTGGGGTGGGAGTCGATCACCCAGATGAAGGGCGACACGTCGGCCGCCTTCGACTTTGCGATCAGCACGCCGTGATCGGGGACGAAGGAGTCGAAGCCCTGCCGGTTCACGACCTCGACGTCGTAGAAGTCGTAACCGCCCTCGTCGCACTTGGGCTCGTTGGCGTCGCACGTTGACCTGTCCTCGCCGAGAACGACGCGCAATCCCGTGAACACGTTGGTTCGCGCGGTGTCCGGGGGCGACTCCCGTTGCAGGATGCTCGTCCTCACCGGTCCGGCCGAGAGCGCCTCGCGGGTCACGGTCAGGACCTCGGCCGGATTCACGAAACCCATACGCAGCTTGTTGCGCAACATGTGGTGCGATCCCATGGTCGTGCCCTCGGAGGGTGGGATCGTGTAGCGCTCGAGCGGCCCGCCCGGCCCATTGAACGTGCCGCGGCTCATCATGTCCCACGGCCCGCTGTACGCGCGGTCGAGCTCGGTTCCCTCCGCGTACGGGTTGTTGTAGTTGTCGAGGACGCCGAGAACGTGGGAGAGCTCGTGGGCGTACACGGAGCCCCCGTCGCTTTCACCTTCCGTTGCCAGCGTCCCCGGGAGCGCGTGCGACCAGATGTTCTGCGCGGCGAAGAACGACGTCCATTCGACGTAACGCGTGTTGGCCCAATTCCGGTGCTTGGGGTCGGCAGGCCCGAACTCGTCGGTGACGTCCTCTTTGTCCTTGAACCGCCCGATGCCGTAGTTCAGCCAGACCCCGGACTCGTCATAACCCGCGTGCAACAGGAACCGGAAGTCGAACTGCCCGTGCTCCTGCTGTGAGGTCGTGACGTCGGCCAGCGACTTCTGGACGATCTCCGTGTCGAAGTCGCCCGAGCACCCGTCGGGGCCGTCGGGGCAGTTCGACGAATCGCCGAAATCGGTGATCCCGTACTCGTACATCTTTCCGTCCATCGTGTACGGGCCGAATCCCTCGGCGTCGACGTCGATGAGCCCGTAGGAGTTCTCGAGCCAGTACTCGCCGACCGTATGTCCGCGATGGGAAGTGCTCGGGCTCGTGTCCTTGAAGAGCAGGTCGACCCAGTACTTCGCGGGGTCCTTCACGCCCAGGCCGAACTGGTCCGTCGGGTCCCGTGTCGTCTCCACGACGCGGAACTTCTGGTCGGTGAAGTCGCCGAGCACGAGAGCGGCGCGCAGCGTCTTGGGCGCCTGATAGGCGGGATCCTTCCAATCGAGGCCCGGGATCTGCTGGTAGTCCGCCCAGGTCATGTCCTCGGGCGCCACCCAGGACTGCGGGTCGACATGGGCCGGCCACCCCTTGCCGGCGCGGGCGTAGTCGATGGGACGGGCGGCCGCAGGCGCGGCCGGAACGGCTAGAGCGAGCACCGCGATCGCGACGGTGACGAACCTGGATGAACGCCGATTGACAGTCATACGGACCCCCCCGGAACGGCTGGTCGCACCGGTATATCGCAATCCTGCGACCTGTGAGTTCGCGTCGGCGACGACGGTGGTGCAGAGTTTGACGGTGCAGGTCGCGGTCGTAGGTCACGTCGAGTGGGTCGAGTTCATATCCGTGCGCTCCATGCCGGTGGTCGGTGAGATCGTCCACGCTCATTCGTGGCACGAGGAGCCAGGTGGCGGGGGCGCGGGAGCTGCCGTGCAGCTCGCCAAGCTGGCGGGGGGCGCGCTCTTCCTGACGGCGCTCGGAGACGACGAACGCGGGCGACTGGCGCGTGCGCGGCTGGAGGACCTGGGTGTCGAGGTACACGCGGTGGTTCGGCCAGAGCCCACGCGTCGCGCGGTGACGCACATCGATGCGACGGGGGAGCGAACGATCACCGTTCTCGGGGACCGCCTCGCACCACTGGGTGAAGACGACCTGCCGTGGAGGCGGCTCGCGTCGATGGATGCGGTGTACTTCACGGCGGGCGACGACGCGGCGCTTCGCCATGCGCGCTGCGCGGGCGTCCTGGTTGCTACGGCGCGCGCGCTGCCGCTGCTGCGCTCCGCCGGCCTCGAGCTGGATGCGCTGGTCGGAAGCGCGGGCGACGAGTCCGAGGCATTCGGCGCGTCGGACGTGGCGCCGGCCCCGCGGGCGTGTGTGTGGACGAACGGAGCGAACGGAGGGACGTACTGGACGAAGAGTGAACGGGGGTCCTATCGCGCTGCATCCGCCGCGCGCATCGTCGACCGGTACGGAGCCGGCGATTCCTTCGCGGCCGGTCTCACCTACGGCCTCGGGGTCGGGATGGGGCTCGGCCGCGCCCTCGACCTGGCGGCGCGCTGCGGTGCAGCCGTGGTAGCGGGCCGCGGCCCCTACGAGGGGCAGCTCCGCCTGACGGACCTTTAGGCGGCGCCGCGATCGTCACAGGAATATGCCCCCCGAGCCGAAGGCGACGGCGGTTCGACCCTAGGCGGAGCCGTGGCGATCGCGGGAGTTCCTCCAGGCGACGCGGGAGCTCCTCGGAGCCCGTTTTCGTCCGGCCTCCGCGGGTATCGGAATAAGGAGCGCGGACGGACCATGCAGGCGGCAAAGAGGAGGTCACGATGGCACACGATCTGAGCGGCAAGCGCATTGCGTTCTTGGCTACCGACGGCGTCGAGCAGGTGGAGTTGACCAAGCCGTGGGAGGCGATCACCTCCGCGGGCGCGCGCGCCGAGCTGGTCTCGATCGATTCCGGCGAGATCCAGGGCGTCAATCACATGGACAAGGGAGACAAGTTCGCGGTGGATCGGATCGTCTCGGACGCGAATGCGAACGATTACGACGGTCTCGTCCTCCCGGGAGGCGTCGCGAACCCCGACTTCCTCCGCACGAACGACGACGCGGTGAAGTTCGTGCGAGAGTTCTTCAACCAGCACAAGCCCGTCGCGGCGATCTGTCACGGGCCGTGGACCCTCGTCGAAGCGGGGGTCGTCCAGGGACGCACGTTGACTTCGTGGCCCAGCATCCAGACCGACATCAGGAATGCAGGGGGCAATTGGGTCGACGAAGAGGTGCACGTGGACAACGGTCTCGTGACGAGTCGCAAACCAGACGATCTCGATGCTTTTTGCGGGAAGGCCATCGAGGAGTTTGCCGAGGGACGTCACGAGGGCCAGACCGCCTGACCTTGCGGAAGCTGCGCACGTCCAAGCGGACGTCGGGCATCCGTTCCGTTGAAGACGACGACGCGCCCAAAGCCGCGGCTCGCACATAGCTCGGTCATACCGCTACAGACGTAGCAAGCCGGACTTCCTTCACCCGATCGGGTGAAGGAAGTCCGCGTTCGCCCTCGTATTGCCTCCTGCATCGGTTGCCGCAATCACTTGATGCAAGCCACTGGGAGGCTAGGCGATGTCCACCCGCAAGCTATTGGTTATCTCGGTCATCTCCTTACTCCTCACCGGCGTCGCGCCGAGCGCGCGCGCCGGGATCTTCACGGGGACGTGCGCGGTGAACGTCACGTTCACGTTCGGCGGCCCGATCTACTCCGCGACGGCAGGGATCCTTCCGGGTGACGCGCGTCCGTCGGAGGCCCTCTCGATGCCGTACGACGTCGAGATGACCGGGGCCGCAGACCTCAACCCGCTCAAGGCCGGATCGCAAGCGTGCACGATGGACGTCGACCCGCTCGACCCGTTCCGCGACACGTTCGCGTCCGGCGGGGGGACGGCCGTGTCGTGGACTTGTGAGGAAGCCGTGGGATTCGGCTCATGGCAGCAGCACTTCGAGCCCGACCCGGGCCCGGTCGTCGGTTCCCACGCAATCGCCGGACCGTGGGGCAATTGGACGATGGTGGTCAACAACCCGGGGCTGACGTTCACCGGGACCGTTCACCTCACCGTCGCCCCGTCAGACTCGACGACGCTGGCCCAGTGCGAGCTTGGTGGCATCACGAGGCTGCGGATGACCGGCGTGATGCACTTGCAGGACCCCGAGGTCTAGCCCGTCGGGCCGCATCGAGCGGCCCATGTCGTCCCTCCATCGGACGAGCACGCGACTCCATTGCCGTCGAGTGCGACGACGATGCGCTCCCCGGCGCTCGCTATGGAAGAGGCCCCGTGGGCGAAGAGCTCGTTGGCCACTTCGGTCCACGTCGCGCCGTCGTCGTCGGACGCGTACAACCCGCCCTCCTCGAACCGAACTGCCGCGAACAGGCGCTGTCCGCCGGGGCCGACCGCGACATCGGCAAGCCCATCTCCGTTCCAGGGCGTCACGAGCTCGGCGAACGTCGCGCCGCCGTCCGATGACGTGAAGATCCCGCGGGGCGTGAAGGCATACAGGCGGTTGGACCTCGACAGGTCGGGCGCCGTGCGGATCTGCACGTCGAGACTGAGCTCGCCGGCGAACGTGTGCGCGCATACTCCGTCGGAGCACGTGTACACCGCG
The DNA here is from genome assembly GCA_036554505.1 of Actinomycetota bacterium. Taxonomy (GTDB): domain Bacteria; phylum Actinomycetota; class CADDZG01; order CADDZG01; family WHSQ01; genus DATBND01. The sequence goes on from DATBND010000050.1 coordinate 9,117, forward strand.
GACGTCGGGCGGCCGACCTCAGGATTGAAGACGAGGCCTCCGACGAAGACGCGGTCGTCGGCCGGGTACTGAGGCGAGAACGCGGGCTGCAAGGGCCCCGTCCCGGTCGCCCAGCGCGCGGGCTCGACGATCCCGAGGTCGTCGCGGTAGCGCATCAGAGTCTGGGCCCCGATCAGGATCGTCGGGTCGCCCGAGGTGAACGCCGGCGAGATGGCCGCAGAGCCGACGGTGTAGCTCGCCCCGGCGGCGCTCGTAGTCACGAAGGTCTCGCCGTTGTCTCTGCTCACCTGCAGGCCCAAGCGGCCCATCGCGAAGATCGTCGTGTCTGCGCCCGCGGACGGAGGCACGAGAAGCGTCTCGGCGTCGAAGCCCTCGGCTGCAAGCCGTGCCCAGCTCGCGCCACCGTCGCGGGACTGGAAGAGGACGGCCGGGCAGGTGCCGGACGGGCAGTCGGTTCGCCCGGCCGCGTAGGTGACCCCACCCGGGGAGCCCGCCGGGACGATCGAAGTGATGTGAGCATCCTCGGGTTGCTGGACGTCGTCGTTCGGGTCGAGCATCCGATCGACGAACCCGCGGTCGTCCGCCCGGTCGCCCGCGGGCGCCGGCGCAGCGTCCGCCGTCCCCGACGCGGCCGCGGGCGCGTCGAACGCGTTCTTGTGAGCGCGCGTTCCGTCCGAGTCGTGCCGGTCGATCTCTCCTTCGCCGACCGGCGCGGCCGCTGCGGCGCGCAACGACGATATGGGTGTGGTGCTCGGCGCCCGGGAAGGCGCCGGGCTTGCGCCGAGAGCGATGATCAACGCGAGGGCGCCTCCCGCGACCTGGGCTCCGGTCACCGCCGTCAGATCCAGCAACGCGGGATGGCCCGTTCCAAGCTCGCGCGCTTTGATGCCGGCCCGCCGGGACCACTGCCGTAGCGCCGCGCTTCCTGCCGAGACGCCGGCGGAGACCTCTTGCGAAAGTCGTCTGTATTCCGTCTTCAGGCGGCGCCGAGCGCGGAACAGGAGTTGCTCGTAGGCGGGACGCGTCACTCCCATGAAGCTTGCCGCGTCGTGCGCGTCCCAATCGTTCAGGTAACGCAGGGCAACCGCGGCGCGCTGGCGACGCGGGAGCTGCTGGATTGCGCGCCGCAGCAGGTCGGTCTCTTCGAGCGAGGGCCCCTCCTCTGCGACGTGCTCGCGGTCGACGAGCAGGGCGCTCTCTCGTACCTGCTTGCGGTAGTGGTCGACGATGAGATTCGTGGCGATGGTTTTGAGCCACGGCCATACGGGCCGCCCCTGCTGAAACGCGTCTCTATGGGTGAGGGCACGGATGAGCGTCTCTTGCGAGACGTCTTCGGCAAGCGTCTCGTCCCCCGCCCGCCGCCGGCACATGGCAACGAGGCGCGGGTAATAACGGCGGTACAGCGCGTCGAAGTCCTCGCCCAGGGAATCGGGGCGGGGCGCGTCGAGGTCGTCGCCGTCGAGGCGTTTCAGAAAAACGCTGTTCGGTGCCATCCGATTCACCGCCTAGACCCGGCCACCCGGTCCGGGTTCTAGCTGCCCGCGGGAGAAGGGTGCCCTTCTCGCCGGCGTCCGGCGGAGGACCGCGCGGACGTAGGACGACGGATGGTAGCAAAGTTCGTAACAGCAAGTCGAGCGACGAAGCGATCACGATGGGCGCGTAAGACGACGCCTCATCCGGACGTAACACAGGCATGCAGACGAAGGTGGCGGATGGGGCGCGCACGATCGCGCTCGGCGAAGACCGGACCGACCCCCTCCTCGAGCGCGTCGCGCTGGCCCTCAACTCGACGCTCGAGCTCCGCGAGGTGCTGAGGCTTCTGGCGGAGATCACGCTCGAGGCGACGGGCGCGGCCCGTTGCGGGCTCTTCCTGCTGGAAGGGCGCGTGATCGAGCCCGTGGTGGCGATAGGGACCGTTCCCGACGAGGATCTGTGGGCCGAGTTCCGGGCGATGGGGTCCGTGCCCGTCGACCGCATCCCCATGGCATGGGACAGCCTGTTGCGAGGTCGCCCCGTCCCGGTCGGCGACGCCGCTTCGTCTCTCTTGATCCCGGAATCGTGGACGGAGCGCTTCGACCTCAGGTCTGTCGCTCTCGTGCCGCTCCTCGCGATGGGCGAGCCGTGCGGGCTCATGGGGGTCGACTATCAGGAGGACCACGAGTTCACGGAGAGCGAGACCCGGCTCCTCGAGGCCATCGGCATGTACGCCGGCGTCGCGATCCGCAACGCCCGGCTGTTCGATTCCACGAGAAAGCGTGCGCGCTTGCAGGAGGCGCTGGCCGCCGGCGCGGCGGCGCTCGTGTCACCGCTCGATCCTTCGGGCATCGCACGGGAGCTGGCAAACGCTTATTCGGAGCTCTTGAACGCGCGGCTGTGCGCGATCGGGCTCGTCGACGAGGAACGCACGACGGTGACGGCACTGGCCGCGCACGGCACGGACTCCCTCGGCCGCTCCCTTGCGGTCGCGGACATACCCGAGCGGATCGTGAGCCAGCTCTCGGACACGGCGAGCCTCACGCGCTTCATCGATCTAGGAAACGATCCGTGGCTTGCCGAGAACCTGGGCGGCTCGAGCCAACGCATCTCGAGCTACGTCGTGCTGCCTCTCTTCATCGGAGAGGACGTGCGCGGCGGCGTGCTGCTCGGCTTCCGGGACGCGAAGTCGCTGGACGGCGAGGAACGCGCTGCGGCCGAGGCCCTCGCGTCGATGGCAGCGGCTGCTCTCGAACGAAGCATGCTGTTGGAGAAGCTCGAGCAACAGCTGCGTCGCCTCGAGGTCTTGCACGCGCTCGGGAGTGCTCTTGCGGAGCAGGCCCATGCGGAACGGCTGGTCGGTCGTCTCAACGAGCTCCTCGCCCACGACGGCATCGAGGTCGCGGGCCTGGCGTTTCGTGATCGAGACCTCGCGCGGCGCCTCGGAGGAGACGAGCCCACCTCGCAGGAGCGAGCGCTATGGCGCAAAGGAGGCTCCGAGGCGGTGTTGCCCGACGGCACGATAGCGGTGCCCATGCGCCTCGGTCGCCGGCTGGTGGGGACCGTGCGCGTGCGGGGCGCCGACCTCTCCGCAGAGGACCGTTCGTTCATCGAGGCGCTCGCGAGCGGCGTCGCAGAGGTCGCCAGCCGCGGCGCGCTTCGGAGCGAAGTCGAAGAGGCCGAGCGCGAGCGCGCGGTCGCCGCGGAACGCGAGCGGATCGCGGCCGACCTCCACGACAGCGCGGGCCAGCTGTTCGTAGCGATCAAGCTCCTCTCCCGCCAGCAGCAGGAGCACATCCCGGACGACTCTCCATGGGCGCAACGCTTCAGCCGGTTCGCCGAGCTCGCCGATCGCGGGAAGTGGGAGATCGACCAGGTGATCCGTGCGCTTGCGTTCTTCCCCGCAGCGCGGCGCGGGGTCGCGGCAGCGATCAAGTCGCTGTCACACAACTTCGAAATGGACAGCGGCATCGAGGTCCTAGTTCAGGTAGAGGGCGCGCCCGTGCGATTGACCCCCCAGGTTGAGCGCGCCCTCTACCGCACTGCTCACGAGGCATTGGCGAATGCATGGCGCCATGCCCGGTGCTCGACGGTGGTGGTCGAGCTGACGTTCGGCAAGGAAGAACTGGTCCTGACGGTCACCGACGACGGCGTCGGGCTCGGGCAGGCGCTCAGAGAGGAAGGCCCGCGGGTCGGCTTGGCCAACATGCGCAAGGCGATCGAGGAGGTCGGCGGGTCTTTTCGTATTCGCAGCGCGAAGCCTCGCGGAGTCCGTGTGGAAGCGCGCGTCGCCAGGAGGGGGACCTCATCAGGATCCTGATCGTCGACGATCACCCAATAGTGCGGGAGGGCCTCGCGGCCGTGCTGTCGGCAGAGCCGGACTTCACCGTCGTGGGCCAGGCCGAGAGCGCCGAGCGCGCCCTCGTCGAGGTGGACCGGCTTCGGCCCGACGTCGTGCTCCTCGACATACGCCTCCCGGGGATGAGTGGCACGGAGGCGTGCACGGAGCTGCTAAAGAGGCATCCCGGAGCGCGCGTCATCGTCCTGACGAGCTTCGCGAGCACCGGCTCGTTGGTGCAGTCGTTCTCCGCCGGGGCCAAGGGGTTCGTCTTGAAGGAGTCGCAACCCGCGGTCCTGCGAGACGCGGTGCGAACGGTCGCGCGCGGCGACACGTTCACCGATCCGAGAGTCGGCGCGAAGCTGGTCGCGCTCGCGTCACGCAACCGGCGCGCAAAGGGGCCCTTCGGATTGACCATCCAGGAGATGCGAGTGATCGAGCTTCTGCCACGCGGCCTGACCAACCGTGAGATCGGCGGCGAGCTCGGTATCTCGGAGGACACGGTGAAGACACATGTTCGACACGCGCTACGTAAGTTGAACGCGCGCGACCGCGTCGAGGCCGCGGCGATCGCTCTCCGGGAGGGTCTGGCCTAGGCCGCGTCTGGCCACTAGTTGGCGGTGCGTCGGCGCTCTCGGAAGGCCCGTCTCACACCACAGTGAGGTGTGCGCAGATCACAGCTTCCGCGACGCGCCTCCTAGCGGCGCGCGACGGCCATGCCGACGACGATCGTCGTCGTGGACGACCACGCGGTCGTTCGCGAGGGCCTCACCGCCGTGTTGTCCGACGAGCCCGACTTCCGCGTCGTGGGAGAGGCCGCCGGAGCGGCGGAGGCGCTCCACGTGGTCGAGAGGGTTCGCCCCCGTGTAGTCGTCGTCGACGATCGTCTGCCCTCGACCAGCGGCCGTGAGCTGTGCGCCACGCTTACCGCCCGGTATCCGTCCATCCGCATCGTCCTTGCCATGACGTTTCTCGACCGCTGGAGCGTCCAGGCGGCCCGGGCCGCCGGAGCCGCGGGCCTCATCCTCAAGGACTCCGAGCCGACCACCATCCGAGAGGCGGTCCGCGCCGTGGCGGCGGGACGAAGCTTCCTCGACCCCCGCGTCCGGCGCGGCACGGACAACCGCACCGCGCCGCGCGCGGCGCGTCCGTTCGGGCTGACGGGGCGTGAGCTCGACGTCGTGGCTCTTCTCCCGCGGGGCATGACAAACGCTGCGATCGCCGCCGAGCTCGGCGTGTCGCGCGACACCGTCAAGACGCACGTGCGGTCGATCCTCGCCAAGCTGAGGGCGCGCGACAGGACGGAGGCGGCCGCCATCGCCATGCGGGAAGGCCTCGCGTAACGCGCTAGCGGGGGCGGTGCCGGCGGCCGGTTCCTCCAGACCAGTGCGCGAGCGCGGTCCGAGGATGTCGCGCGACCGCAAGGCCGAGCCCCCACACGAACATCAGCGACAACGTCGCGGTGGCCAGCCCATACTTCGTCGCCGCGAGCGGATCGCTGCGCGTGGAGGAGACGCGCACCATCGCGTGCTCCATGGACACCTGCTCTCGCACCTGCTGCACCGCGTGGACGAACGCGAGCTGCGGTTGGACCTGTCGTTGCTGCGCGGGGACGACCTGAGGGTTCGGCGCGGACGCGGGAGCGGGGGCCGGCTCGGCCGCCGGGGCCGGGGCCGGGGCATTCGCAGGTGCCGGCCCGCCGTTGACGACGGGAGGCGGGGGAGGTGGAGGCACGAGCGGCACGACGGGAGCAACCGCGCGTCCCGCGTCCGTTCCCGTCGGTGTCATGAGGGGATCACGCTCGGCGCGGCACACGACGCGGGCCTGTGCGTGGGCGACAACGTCTTCCTTCAACAGTGCGGCGAGGCGCACGTTCGACGGAGAGGGAAGGGCGAGACGCGGGCAGGTGAACGTCACGTCGAACCGCAGCTCGTTTGCCGTCCTGAGGTCGACCGAAGGGATCATGTCGGGCGCGATCCCGGTGACGACGCGCGCGCCGGTCGTCTCCACCAGCGCGACCGCGCCGGTGTCGCGGACGCCGTCGAGCAGCCCGGTGATCGCAGGCACGAGGTCCGTCGCGGCGCGCTCGTAGGGCAACCCGCACACCAGCGGTGCCCCGGCGGGCAGGTCGGAGCGCCCCTCCCCGTCGCAGTCGACACCTCCGGCTCCCGCGAACGTGCCGGTGCCCTCGCTCACCCGCTGGAGATCCGAGAGCACGTTGGGGGAGAGCGACGGTGGGTCGTCGATGTCGACGCCGAGCGCGGCGCCGACGTGATGGATGTCGCGCGCGCTCAAGGCTGCGATCGCCTGCTCGAACGTCGGGCCGGGCCACGTGGGCGGCGGATACTTCCGGCCCGGAGCGCCGCGTTCCGGCGTCGCGAAGTAGGTGTCCGCGACGTGGACGACGACGTTGAGCGCGCCCGGCCGGAAGCTCGCCTGCTGGTTCGCTTCGACGTCCGCTCCCGACGGTCCCGGTGGCGCGACGTCCTGGCCCTCGCCGGTCGCGGCCTGGTACAGCGCAACGAGGTTCGCGCCGGATTCGCCTTCGCCCTCGATCGCGAGCAACGCTCGCTGCAGGCGCGCGTTCGGCGGGGCGAGGTCTGCGTCCCTGCGATAGGCGAAGTTGAGCTGCTCGCCGCCATAGCGTTCCTCGCCCGGATACGGATAGGTGCGGAACTCGCCTACCCCGAGCCACGCGTCGATGCTTCGGGCTCGGAGACGCGTGGCGATCGTCGAGATGCTTCGCGCGAGTGCTCGGATCACGTCGCTCGTGCTCTGGGTCGAATCGAGGAGGAAGTAGACGTCGAGCGGCGTGGGTCGCGGAGGCAACGTCAACTCGTAGATGCGCGTGACGGACTCGCCGGGCTCCAGCCGGATCGTCGCGCGCGCCGGGGTCAGGCGTGCAGGCGAGGGTGGCGCCAGCGCGCCGACCGACGCGTCCGGGATGCTCAGCGATCCGAGTGGATCGGCAGGGTCGGTAGCGGAGGGCCCGGCACCGCGCGTGCCGCTTTTCGATTCGACGGGGATGGAGTAGCGGTAGATCGTTGCGCCTCCTCGTTCTCGGCCCCAGAACGTCCGCGGCGAGTGCGGGTCGGACACGAGATCGACGAGCGTCCCCGCCCATCCCGATCCGAGAGCCATCGGGCTGGCGTCGCTCCACGCGCCCGCGTTCACGAAGACGCCTTTCGGGCCTGCCGCGACCACCGGCCCGTCGGGCCGCGCGTGGGCCAGCGACACCATTGGTTCCAGGACCGAGTGGGCGTAGACGCTTCGGAACCCCACGAACGTGGAACGCGTCCACGGGCCGGTCACACCGTTCGCGGACTGGTACACGGCTCCGGTCGTCGGCTCGATCGCGGTCGCTCGAGCCGGTGAGCCCGGCGGGCGCACCACCGTCACCGCCCGCAGGTCCGGGCCCGGCTCCGATCCGTTCGCCACCGCTGGAGTCCACGACGCACCGCCGTCGACGGAGGCGAAGAGCCCTTCGTTCGTCGCGGCCCAGAGGACGCGCGCGTCGAGCTCGTCGACCTCGACGTCCCAAATCACCCCGGGCTCGCCGCCGGCGGATATGCCGGAACCGCTCGGTCCGAAGATCGAATAAGGCGACGCGACAAGCGCCCAATGCGCACCACCGTCGTCGCTCCGATAGAGGAGCGTCGTGCGCGCGGTTGTGCCCTGGCTGGTCGGCACCCACTGGTTGCCGAGCGAACGATCCGACACGTCGGTCGTCGCGGTGAGATAGAGCACACGCGGGTCGGACGCGCTCACCACGATCTCGTTCGGCACTCCGCTGGGTCGCAGGCCGTCGTCGCGCGTTTCCCAGGTGCGCCCACCGTCGGAGCTCGCCAGGACGTGGGGGCCCGACAACCCCATGAACAGCTCGTTCCCCGCCATCGCGAGGCGCGTGATGCGCTCGGTCGCGAAGGGGAATCCGGGAGAGGGCGTGTCGGGCATGCGCCAGACCTGTCGCCACGGGCAACCGAGACCCTCGCTCTCGAAGAGAGCGCGGTCGTCGGCGACGGCGAGGCGGCCCCCCGGGAGCACGGCGAAGGCGCGCGCGATGCCGGGCCCCTCCGCCGCGGCCCACCCGTCAGAGCTCGCCGCCGGGCGGCACGTCGCCGCCGCTGCGCTCGGGTACGCGACGGCCCCGGCGAGACACACGACGACCGTGGCAGTCATGGCGCCGCGCGCCGCGCGCCGGCAAGTCAAAGTCGGTCTCCCGCGCGCGCCCTCGGAGTGAACATCACCAGGCTCTTGCCGTCCCACCAATTCGCGCCAAGGAAGAAGTACGAGCGCGCGTCCGGTACGTATGTCACGTCTCGAAGGCGCGTGTACTCGGTGTCGGCTTCGGTGGGTTCGCCGTGGGATGGAAGCGACACGTCGCGCCCGCCCGAGGGTCTCGCGACGTGCGCCCGCCCGTCGTTGTCCGTGTAGATGACCTCCGCAGCGTGGCCACTGGCCGAGGCTGCCGGTATGCGGTCGACCATAAGATCCACGGAGCGCCATGTGACCCCGCCATCGAACGACCACGCGGCGTTCCTCAACCCGAGCACGGCGATCCGGGCCGATCCGCCCGGTGAGTGATGGATGTCGATGGTGACGACTGACCAAGAGGTGGAGTACGCGTCGCGCCACGAGCGGCCGCCATCCGTGGACTTCACCACGCCTGCATAGGTCGCGGACCAGAGGACGTTCGGCTCCAACGGGTCGACGGCCAGGGCCATGTAGTCGACGCTGCAGATCTCCGAGGTGGCGCAGGGCGCCGCGGGAGTGATCCGTCGAGGGTCCATCACGGAACCGCGCGCACCGCGCAGCTCCCACGTGATGCCCGCGTCCTCGCTCGCATACAGCGCGAGGCCGGGTACATAAGTCGACTTTCCCGCATCAGATCCCAAATTCGTGAAGTCGTTCACGCGCATGTACATGACGCCGGGCGCGCCCGGCCTCACCCACAGCTTCTCGGCCTCTCCCACGAGCGGCGCGCCGGTCCCGGCAAGCGCGGGATCGCGTACCGACCACCGACCGGTTCCGTCCAGGACGGCCAATCGGGCAACGCTGAGCGAGGGCTGGTCCGACGCGAACGGAGTCCCGCCGTGCCTCATCAGCGCGTAGACGCGCGTCTCCGTGGGCGATGTGGCGGCCGCGGTCAACGACACGATCTGATCCGTCTCGGGCGATATCCCCCCCTCGTCGAGCACGCTGAACGACTTCGCCCACGTGCAACCCCCGTCGGTCGACCGCATGACCGTCCAGTCGTCGGCGACGTAGATGGTCGAGGCATCGTTGGGATCGACCGCGTATGAACGAACGACGTCTTTGCCCAACGGAAGCTGGTCGACCTCGACCGGACCGCGCGGCGTCGTCGGCCATGCCGTGGTCGTCCAGGTGCCGTAGCGGTTGCGCTCGATCTCACGATCGCATCCAGGCGATCCACCGGCCCCGGCGGGCGACATGACCGCAAGGAGGGCACTGACGACGCTGACCGACAGGCACCGAATGCGGCGCGTGCTTCGACAGCTCATGTCGTTCCCTTCCTCTCCATCCTCTTGATGCGACCGTCTGTGGCGCCTTCCGCGAAGTTCAACGAGTCGGCGCGCTGCCCTCTGATCAGAGGTGATCGCGGCCGTGCCAGATGTGATCGGCGCTTGCAGCGTGAGCGATCGACGGGTTTTGGCATCGCCATGTCACCGCCATCGACTCGCCTATGACATTCACCCTTGCGGGAGTGAGTGCTCACTCGAAGGGCTGAAGGAACACGGGCACGACGCGGCTAACCAGTGGAGGCAGGCGCTCGGGGATTCGCCGCGATCGCAGTGTTGGGGTTGAGCTAGGAGGGCGTGGATGAAGAAGTCGATCGGTCTGATCGCACTAACGGCAGTCGTCGGCGCGATGCTCGTCCCAGCCACGTCTGCATCCGCCGCCAAGGTAGGTGCTGGAGTCGGCGAGTGCAGGGTGACGCTCGCGTGGCCCGGCAGCGGCGGCGCCGGGGACTGCACCGGACTCGCCGTCGGTGGCGTCTTTCTGGACCACCTATGCCTCCCGACGTGCGCGCTCGCCGCGAGTGTCGACAGCTACAGCAACATCTGCATTGGTGGGTTGCCGCCGCTTATTGGCGAGGCCCGGGGCACCCTGTCCCTCGACGGCAGCCACATAGGCTCCTATCACTGGGTGCGCGTCGGTGCGATCGCGGTGATCACGGTCGATCCCGCCGACCCATCGGCGGTCGAAACCGCTGGCTCATCGACCGTCGACACCGGTGCAGGGGTCGCCGCGTTCTTGCCGCTGCCTCCGTTTGGCACGTGCGCCAACCCGAACCCAGCCATGAGCGTCGAAATCGCGGGAGCAGTCTTCGCGGTTCAAGTGCCCTAGAAGTGGAAGGGCCCGACGCCGACGTCGTACGCTCACCGAGAGCTGCGGCGAAGAACTATGCGCGCGCCGTGTTGCAGCAGCGCATAGACGCAGGTTTCGCGTGGCATTTTCTCGCAATGCCGGGAGGCCAAACGCGTCGTTGCCGTGCGTGTGACGTTCCGATCGCCTCGTGGGGCGGGCATTCAGGCTAGCCGTCGATTTTCCGCGAATCTCTCAGGCGCGCGTAAGAGAAGTGCGAGCACCTACGTATTCCCCGCGACATGCAACCGCGCGTGCCCTGGTCTTCATGCCATGGCCGGGAGTGCACAGCGGGAAGGGTGAGTTTTCGAACACTAGGGGGTGAGCGCTCACTCGAAGGGCTGAAGGAAGGCGGGCATGACGCCGCCAACCGTCCACTTCCATCAGGTTCGTCTGTTCCGGTTCGCGCGGACAGCGTAATCACGAAGGAGGTGAGGCGGGCACAGCAAGAGTCTGTCGTCTGACACGGGCACATGCCCGTTATCGAAACAGTCGAAACCGGGCCCCCGGGATTCGACACACCGAAGGTCTTCGTGGCTCTTATTTAGGAGGGATTCAATGAAGAAGTTGATCGGTCTCATCGCGCTGACGGCGATCGTCGGCGCGATGCTCGTCCCGGCTACGTCTGCATCGGCCGCCAAGGTAGGCGCCGCGGCCGGCGAGTGCCAGGTCACGCTCGCGTGGCCCGGCAGCGGCGGCGCGGGCGACTGCACCGGACTCGCGGTTGGCGGCGTCTTTCTGGACCACCCGTGTCTTCCGACGTGCGTGTTCACCGCTACCGTCGAGAGCTACGGCGAGGAGTGCTTCGCCGGCGAGCCTCCATTGCTCGGTGACGCCACCGGGGAACTGAAATTAGACGGAACCACAGTCGGCAGGTACAACTGGTTGCGCGTCGGCCTGGTCGCGGTCCTCACCGTGAACCCAGAAGGCGACCCTTCGGTCAACGGAGCCGAGGCCGGAGCCGGCGTCGCGGCGTTCGTGCCCCAGCCTCCGCTCGGCGCATGCAATGCACCGAACCCAGCCATGAAGGCTCTTGTGGTGGGAGCGGTCGTGGCAGCTCAGGGCTAAGCCCCGCAGAGCTCAAACCCATCCACTTAGGAGGATCCAATGAAGAAGTTGATTGGTCTCATAGCAGTGACGGCGATCGTCGGGGCGATGCTCGTCCCCGCGACGTCCGCGTCGGCCGCTCAGGCCGGCAAGTTGGCGGCTGCGTGTCAGGTGACGCTGACGTGGCCGGGTAGCGGTAGCACCAGCTGTGGAAGAGGCAAGCTCCCGGCGGAGGGGCTGGCCGTCGGCGTGCTCGCTCCGAGTCACGTGTGTGTGCCGTCGTGCGGGTTCGAGGCGAGTGTCGACAGCTACAGCGAGGAGTGCTTCGCCGGTGAGCCGCCGCTGCTGGGCGAGGCGAGTGGCACGTTCTTCCTGAACGGCAGCCCCGCGTCGGACTACGACTGGGTGCGCGTCGGTGGGACAGCCGTCGTGACGCTCAACCCCGTCGGTCCGTCCGAGACGCCAACCGGTGGTGGCACGGCCGCGTTCGTACCCGAGCCCCCGCTGGGCACCTGCGCTGCCCCGAACCCTGCGATGGTCGCCCATGTCGCGGGTGAGGTCACCGGGGCCGAGGTTCCCTAAGCACCACAGAAGGCGGACAGTGGAGGGGGCGCTTTCAGCGCCCCCTCCCGTCGTTTCAACCCGAATCAGACGACCGGAGGTGATATGCGAGCACGACAGAACGTAAAGACGATCGTGTTTGCCACCGCGCTCGTCATGGCGTCGTGCTCGTCATCCGGCGGCTCGTCGACGGCGGCCACGGATGCCGCCGAAAGCTCGGCGAGTCAGCGCAGCGCGGAGACGGGTAGCCGCGCCGCCACCGCGGGGCCGGGCCCCGGCTCGGAGGTGGGCGTGCCGACCACCGGCGCGTTGCCGTCGCCGATCCCGAGCACCGGCGCGAACGATGGCGGCGGCTCGGGCCCCTCGGGGGCCGGAAAGGGCACGGACGGCAAGCTGCCCCCGCCGGGGCTTCCCAGCAATCAGGACGTCGTCCCGATACGCGCGGCGGTCACGCCTGCGTGCGTGGAGCGCGGCCGTACGGCCACGATCGAGGTCAAGACAAAGCCCAAAGGGGCCCTCGGGTGGCAGGCCGTCTACAGCGACGGCCTGGGCGGGAGCGATCCGCCCTTCGGCGGCGGCTACGGAGGCAACGACAAGGGCTTTGCCTCGGAGCAGGGCACCTACAGCGCCACTTGGGTGGTCTCGCCGACCGCGCCCGCCGGCCGCGGCCGCGTCGACGTGGTCGTCGGGTACCGCGGGGAGTTCGGCTACGACGGTCCCCATTTCGCGGTTGCGGACGACGAGGGCAACTGCCCCGAGGCGTGGCTCAGAGGCAAGGATTGATGGAGTCGATGGACGTGTTGGTGACGGTTTGTCCGCATATCTCGGGTGAAGCCTCACCCGAACGGGTGAAGGAAGGGCTCCTCGTGCCCCCGAACCTGGCTAGCAGCACCCCCCTATCGCAGAGGAGCCCTTCATGAGCCCGGTTCGCCCACAGCGGTCCCACGGCCGCCGGACTCGTCGCCGGTGGCGCACATGCGCCCTTGCCGTCCTCCTACTGACCGTGGTCGCGTCGGCCCTCGTCCCACAGCCGAGCGCGCTCGCGCGGCGCAAGTCCTCCGGCGGCATCCACATGCTCGGCGTGCTGCCCGAGCCGCCCGCCGACGGCCGCGTCGTGAGCTACGTCGTCCAGGTGGACCCCGTCGGACGCCGCCTCTACTACCTGTGGCGGCGCGGGACCGACTTCTTCCTGCGCGAATACGACATCAACCCGGACATCCCGAAGCTGCTGCGCGAGGTCAACATCGGCACCTATGACGAAGTGCCGATCGACTCGGCCTCGCCCTACACGATGCAGCTGGATACGGAGAACCACCGGCTGCTCATGCTCGGCGCCAGCAACCACGGCGCCGTGATCCGCACCGTCGATCTCGAGACCTTCGAGGTCGCCGGCACCTGGGACCTCGCGACCGCCTTGCCGGGCTTCGTTGCCCAGGGGATGACCTACGTCCCCAAGGACAAGCGCATCTACCTCGTCGGCAGCTACGCGGTCAACGGCTACGGGACCCGCACGATCATCGTCCAGAAGCCCGCGCAGGTGTCGATGGTCGCGGCCCTCGACGCAACCGTGGCCCCCGCGGATCCGCCGATGCTGGCGTGGGCGCGCCCGGTGCCGCAATGCCAGCAGGTCATGGATACCAACGGGACCGGCGCGCTCATCGCACGCAGCACCCATCAGCAAGCGTTGTACTTCGCCTGCGTGCGCGGCGACCCCTGGCCGGGCGAGTCGGGCGTCGTCCGGGTGTGGGTCGATCCGAAGGCGGACAACGCCGCGGCGGCCGAGTTCAAGGTCGACTTCTTCCCGATCTCCGGTAGCTACTCGAGCCTCACCGGCGGCATCGTCGGCATGGCCGCGTTCGACTACGCGACCGATCGGTTCTTCGTCCAAAGTCTCGCGGCCGCGACGCCGGGAACGTGGGTGCTAGACGGTCGGATCTCTGCGTGGGTCGGCTTCCTTGCGGCGCCTGATTCGCAGGATCGCTTCCTGGGCCTCGACCAGAGCACCGGCCATTACTACATCGCGAGCGAGGACCCGACCGGAGCCGGGGGGTACCTGCTCGCCTCGGACGCGCGCGCCACGCCGATCCCACAGGGCGAGGTCTTCCGGGGATTCGGGGCGACGAGCTTCATCGTCACCGACCCCGTTACGCACCGGCTGTTCGTCCAGGTGTCCACCGAGAAGCTCGGCATCGAGAGCGAATCCACGAGGGCCTACGTCGTGCTGAAGGACGACACGGCCCTGGCCGAGCCGCCCGAGCCCCTCGACTACGACGCGTTGACGTCCGACATCGACGAGGGCCCCGAGACGATCACGAACTTCTCAGGCGGCATCAACGGGTTCGGCGCGCGGGCCGTGCTCGTTGGCGGTTACGGAGGGCTGCTCAGCGCCTCGGGTCAGCCGGTTTCGCTCGGACAGGTGCGCTCAGGTGACCGGGGCCTCACGGTGGCGCGCGTTCCCTCCGTAGACCTGCGCAACGGTGGCGCCGCGGCAACGGCACAGGCTCTGGTCTCCGACACCAACACGGAGGCCGAGCTGAACGATGCCGGGGCGGGCGAATGGCCGTGGGTCCCGACGACGTGCCTCGACGGAAACGGCAGCCAGGTCGAGAACAACGCGTCCGCTCCCGGCGGTGACGCGGCGGTCGTCTGCGATCTCGCGAAGGGACGCGCGGAGGCATCGGCGGTCGCCGGGCCGCTCGTAGCCGACGGCGTCGGCGTCGGTTCCTCGTCGTTCAACGCGACGACGTGGCGCGACTCGAAGAAGGGCGTCATCACCAGCACCACCGCGATCGCCAAAGACCTCGAGGTCTCCGCTCCGAGCGGCAACGATGTGTCGATAGCAAAAGTGACGTCGACCGCGACCACCGCCGCGCACGGGCGGCCGGGCAGTGCGAAGGCGTCGTGGCAACGCGTGCTCTCCGGCATCGAGATCACCGACGCCGAGGGCGAGATCGTCCAGCGCATCGGCGAGTGCTCGACGTCTGTGAAGGAAGACAGCTGCGGCCCTGTGATCGACGAGATCAACAACGCGCTCGGCACGAGACTGCGCATCCAGCTGCCGAAGGCGCGGGTGCTCGCAACACCTAAGGGCGCGTTCGCGGGCGTCGAGCAGAGCGCGGCCGACTTCTACCAGGGCCAAACCGTGAACAACCAGGGAACGACCTTTGGCGGCGAGGCGGCGAGCCGTGCCGTCCCCGGCCTCGAGGTGGTCATGTTCAACGACACCGTCGAGAAGTCGCGCCTCATCGTGCAGGTGGCGGCGGTCCAGGCGAGCTCCATCTACACCAACTCACCGCAGACAGACCCCGTCCTTCAGCCGCCCGCCGACCCGCCGCCGGCGGACGACACGGGTGACGTCACGGCTCCTTCTCTCGACGGAGGCTCACTCTCCGGCGGCGCCGGATCTGCTCCGATCGGATCAGGTGACGGCGGAGTCCCGGATGCGCCCCCCGCTTCCGAGCTAGCGCCGGTCGCCGCCCCGCTACCCGAGGGTGTGCTGGCATTTCTCACGAGAGGTCCCGCCGAGGCGCTGCTGTTCGCGGGTCTCTGGATGCTCTTCGGTGCCGCGGGAGTCAGCGTCTATCGCCGCCGCGCGTTGCTCGCGATCCTGCGAGGCCCCTCGGCATGAGCCTTCCGAAGGCGCCCCTGGAGCACAAGCTCCAACCCGGCTGGAAGCTCGTTGCGATCTTCGTCGCGGGTGCTCTCATCGGTGCGTTCTCGGCGGTCGAGATCGTCCCGAACTTCACCGGCACGTCGGCGACGACCGACGACGCGGCAGGGACGGGGATCATCGGGTCGGACGGGCCGATCGCCGGGACCGACGCGGGCGACATCGCCGCGGCCGGCGGTAAGTCGGGCAAGGGCGGCTCCGGCGGGGCGGCCGCATCCGGTGGAGGCTCCGGCTCCGGCACGTCGGCCGGGGGCGCGCTGCCTCCCAGCAGGCCCGGGCTCTCGTGCGACCGAGGTGGCAACGGCGGCGAGACGGATCGCGGCGTCACCGACGGCGAGATCAAGATGGCCACGACCGTGGCGGAGTCCGGTATCGGCGCCGCCTTCCTCGGCGAGGTTCGCTTCGGCATGGAGGCGGTCCGCAACCGGATCAACTCGGCGGGTGGCATCTGCGGGCGCCAGCTCGCGATCGAGTACCGCGACGACGGTTGGGACGCACAGCGCGGCTCTCAATATCTCCGCAACTTCATCCAGGAAGGCATCTTCGCGGCGCCGGTGTGCCCGTCGTCGGAAGGTTGCAGGGTCGTCATCGACTCCGGCGACCTCGACTCGTCGCAGACTCCGATGATCGGCTCGGACGGGATGCTCGAGGACCAGTACGAACGCCCGGACGGGTCTGCGCAGCCGTGGGTGTGGCCGGTGGCAGCGGCCACCGTGTCCTCGGCGCGGATCATGTGCGAGAACGCGTACAAGCGGGGCGCGCGCAACCTCAGCATCGTCTTCGACAAGAACTACCGCTTCGGCGTCGAGGCCGCAGAGGCATTCAACGCCTGCGCTCGCGAGGTCACCGGCAAGGACGTTCCCGGCTACAACAAGCAGTACAGCTGCCAGGAGAGCTTCTGTGGCGTCAACGGAGGCTCGTCGAGCTATTCGCAGGACGTCGCCGCGTTCGAGGAAGGTGACTTCGTTGCGCTGTTCCTCGAGCCGCAGACCGCGCTCGTGTGGATGAACGACCCGAACACCCCGAAGGGAAGCAGCATCAAGCACGGCTACGGTGCCGCCCAACCGTTGCTTACCCGTAGCTTCGCGACGAACTGTCAGACGAAGTGCGACCAGATGTGGGTGTGGACGGGTTTCAAGCCCCCCATCGAGTCGTATGCGAACGATCCCGCGGTGCGCAAGTACGTGTCCGACCTCAAAGCGACGAAACCCGACGCGGACGAGTTCAACGCGTTCACCGAAGGCGGATACGTCGGGATGCTCTTGCTCGAGAAGGTGCTGAAGACGGTCGGCCCCGACGTAACGCGCGCGCGCCTCAAGCAGGCGGCGGATTCGACGTGCCTTGCGAGCGGTCTGACCATTCAGCCGAAGATCTGCTTCTCGAGCAGCAATCGCTTCGCGAACGTAACGATGCAGGCGTTCGTCATTCAGTACAAGGGCACCTTCGGAGGCTGGCGGGCCGGTCCTATCGTTCGTGATCCCGAACACTGACGGGCCCGGTAGATGAAGACGATCTTCGTCTACACGTTCCTGTCGATCCCGCTGATCGGCGCCTTCTCCATGTTCGCGCTCGGGATCTCCGTGATCTACCGCGCGTCGCGCGTGTTGAACCTGTCGCACGGCGCGATGGCGATGATCCCTGCCTACGTCTTCTACTCGCTGATGACCGCGGACGTCCCGATGGTCGCGGCGCTACCCCTGGCCGTGCTGACGGGCGCGCTTCTCGGCGTGCTCGTCGAGCGCATCTTCGTGCGGCGACTGCGCGCGCAGGGGCCAACCGCGCAGACAGTGGGAACAGTCGCGGTCACGGGGCTCCTCATCGCGGCCGCTGCGAAGATCTGGGGGACGACGCCGCTGCTTGCTCCCCAGGTGTTTCCGGTCGGGGACGTGCGGATCGCGGGCGCGGCGGTTCGCTACGGCGACCTCGGTCTCTTCGCGGTGGGGCTCATCGTGTCGGGAAGCCTCTTTGCCTTCTTCAAGTACACGGAGGTCGGCTTGGCCATGCGCGGCGCCGCCCAGAATCGGCGCGCCGCGTCGCTCATGGGCATAGACCCGGATCTCGCGGCGGGCGCGGCGTGGGCCCTGGGCGGCGGGCTCGCGGCCCTTGCAGGCGTCCTCCTCGCGGCCGTGACGAACCTCGATCCGTACAACCTCTCGCTCCAAGTGCTCCCGGCGTTCGTCGCCGCCCTCATCGGAGGTCTGGAGAGCCTCCTCGGCGCGGTTGCGGGGGCCGCGATCGCAGGATTGCTCTTCGGTCTCGTGCCCGCGCTCGCGCAATTGCCGCTCGTCGGAGAGGTGCTGCGCTACTCGGGCGCCACGCAGCTCGTCCTGACCGTGCTGGCGTTGATCGTGATGGCGACGCGCGGGCGGAAGCTGTCGGGAACCGACGAGAAGGGGGGCGGTCTCTCCACGAGCACGTCGTTCGCGGCTCCGAAGACGGGCCGGATACGACCTCTCGCGTGGATCGCAGTCGCGCTGCTCGTCGTGTGGCCTTTCTTCGCTCCGTTTTCGATGCTCGGCACGTCGTTGCTCGCGCTCGAGCTTGCGATCGTCGCCATCTCACTCGTCGTCCTGATCGGATGGGTCGGTCAGATCTCTCTGGCGCAAGCGAGCTTTGTCGGGATCGGGGCGATGATCACCGGGCTCGTCGCGCGCGGGTGGGGCCTCGGTTTCCCCGCCAACCTCGTCGTCGCGGTCGTGATCGCAGCCCTCGCCGCGGCCGGGCTGGGAATGGTCGCGCTGCGCGTGAGAGGCCTCTACCTCGCCGTCGCGACGTTGATCTTTGCGTGGATGGCCGATCAATTCCTGTTCCCGTCGCCGTGGCTCGGCGCCGGTGCCGGGAGCTCCACGATGCCCGACCAGCGGCTCGGCGTCCCCGGCGGATTTCCGTCCTTCGACTTCACGAGCCGAAAGACCCTCTATTTCGTGATGCTTGCGGTCGTGGTGGTGGTGCTGGCGGCCATGGCAAACCTGCGCGACACCAAGACGGGTCGAGCGTTCTTCGCAGTGCGCGGCTCGGAGATGGCGGCCGCGTCTCTCGGCATCGACGTCATGCGCTACAAGCTCGCGGCCTTCGCGTTGTCGGGCGCTCTCGCCGGGCTGGGCGGTAGCTTGTTGATGCTCGAGCAGCGCACCGTCGTCCCGGCTCAGTTCCTGTTCACGGTCTCCCTGCAATATCTCGCCATCGCGGTGGTCGGGGGGTTGGGGAGCCTCAGCGGCGCCATCGCGGCTGGTCTCCTGTTTGCGGCGTTGAACGAGGTGTTCTTCCGGGTCGCCGCGTTGAGCGGCTGGCTGGAGATCGTCTCGGCCGGGCTTCTGGCGGTGGTGCTTATCGCGCAGCCGGGCGGCCTCGCGGCGGCCGCGCAAAGCCTGCGAGCGCGCTCCGGGCGGGCCGGCGAGATGCTGCAGAGACTGGGTGCCCGCGTTCCGGCTCCGATCACGGGCGCGCTGGGCAAGTTGCGAAGCCCGAACACGGCGTTGTGGAGCAAGCCCCCCGCGGCCGAGGACTGGCTCGCCAACGCCCTGCACGATGCTTCCGGCGAGAACGACGAGCCCGCTGCGTCAAACGGGGGCGCCGATCCTCCCGTCGTCGAGGATGCTCCGAAGCCCGCTCTCGAGCTGGGCTCGTTCACGGTTGTCGAAGCCTCCTTGCCGGAGGAACGAGAAGAACGCACGAGCTTCCTGGAGGTGGACGGCATCACGGTCCGCTTCGGGGGCCTGACCGCGGTCGCGAACGCGTCGCTGACGGTGAAGGAAGGCGAGATCGTCGGCCTGATCGGGCCTAACGGCGCGGGGAAGACCACGCTCTTCAACGCGATCCTCGGGCTGAACTCGCCGGCGGAAGGAAAGATCAGCATTCACGGTCGCGACGTCAGCGGGCTTAATCCGCACTTGCGTGCCCGGCTCGGCGTCGCGCGCACGTTCCAGGTGCTGCAACTGTTCAACGAGCTGTCCGTCTTCGACAACCTTCTGGTCGCAACCCACTTGCACAACTCGTCGGGGATCTTCTCGAACCTCACGGCGTCTCGCCGTACGCTCCTGTCCGAGGCGGAGGCGCGCGATCGAGTGCGAGAGATCCTTCGCCTCCTCGATCTCGAGGCGCTGGCCGACGAAGGCGTGCGCAACCTTCCGTTCGGGATCCTCAGGATGGTCGAGCTCGGGCGCGCGCTGGTCACGGGGGGCCGCCTCCTCATGCTCGACGAGATCGCCTCGGGCTTGAACGAGGCCGAGACCGATCGTCTCTCCCACATCGTGTCCACCGTGCGGTCGTTGGGCGTCTCGATCCTCTTGATCGAGCACGACATCCGGATGGTCACGGGGATCTCCGACCACATCTTCGTGCTCAACCAGGGCACCGTCATCGCGGACGGCCCGCCCTCGGTCATCCAGCGCGACCCCCAGGTCATAGCGGCTTACCTCGGCGAGACGCCGACGGAAGACGCGGCCGAGCAGCCGGTGGAGCCGGTGCCGTCGTGATCCTCGAGGCCGAGAACCTCGACGTCTACTACGGGCCCGTGCAGGCGCTGCGCGACGTCAGCCTGCACGTCGAGGAAGGCGAGATGGTGTCGCTGCTGGGCGCGAACGGCGCGGGCAAGACGACGACGCTCAGGACGATCTCGGGCCTCCTGTCGCCGACGCGCGGCTCGGTCAAGATCGACGGACGCGAGGCCGGCTCGCTGTCACCTCAGAAGATCGTTCGCCTGGGCGTCGCGCACCTTCCTGAGGGGCGCGAGCTGTTCCCCGAGCTCACCGTGACGGAGAACCTCCGCCTCGGCCACTGGTCTCGCCGCAAGGAGCGCAAGGCCCTGTCGGAACGCCTCGACCGGATGTTCGAGCTGTTCCCGCGCCTCCACGAGCGCGCCGGGCAGCAAGCGGGAACGATGTCCGGAGGAGAGCAACAGATGCTCGCCGCGGCGCGTGCCTTGATGAGCAATCCCCGCTTGTTGCTCGTCGACGAGCTGTCGCTCGGACTGGCGCCGATCATCGTGACCCAGCTGTTCGAAGCGATCGTCCAGGTGAACCGCGAGGGAACGGCCGTGTTGTTGGTGGAGCAGTTCGTGCACATGGCTCTCCGACACACCGCGCGGGCCTACGTGTTGGGCAAGGGCGAGGTCGTCCTCGAGGGGGCCAGCAGCGAGCTCCTCTCGTCGCCCGAGCTCATGGCCGCATATCTCGGTATCGAGGCGGCGGGCGAGGCCGCCCCGGCCGGCAACGGGAGCAAGCCCGGTCCCCAAGCCGAGAAGGCGGTTCGATCGACCCGCCCGTCTCGCCCCGCGCCGCCGCGGAGCGGCACGGCGAGGAAGGGGCGATCGCGGCGTGTCGAGCGACCGGCCGAGGGCGACGAGTGACGGCCGGTCCGGCGGTCCGGATTGTCCGGAATCGAGGGATTTCCCGCTCATAACTCACCCGAACGGGTGAAGGAGCGCCATCCGAGTCGGGCGAATCTCGAATCCGACGAGCCAACCAAGGAGCCTCTGATGAAGAACATGATCCGCAGTCTCATAGCGTTCGGCGTCGTGCTGTGCGTGGGCGCGAGCGCCGGCGCCGCCCCGTGCGTCCCCGTGCCTCCAAAGGACACCACCGGCCACGTCGAGCTCCTCCACCAGGGAGAATCCGCGGCCGCGTCGTATTTCGTCCAAAACGGGTGCAACTGGAACGGGTTCGACCAGCTGAACGGGACCGACGGGCTGGTCCTCGACGTCACCGGCCAGGCCGGCTCGGCCTCGGTCTCCGGCATCCTCGGCGACACCGCGCTCCTCTCCATCGTCGTGCAGGGCTACTTCGTCGACGAGGGTTGCTCCCGCATAGACGGTGCCGACTGGCACATCACCACGAGCGTCCCGGCGGCGGTCCTTGCCGAGATCGTCACGATCCCCGCCAACGCGAAGTACATGGTGATCGACAACACGTCGGCCAACAACGGCAACGACA
>DATBND010000069.1:0-3311 GCA_036554505.1 Actinomycetota bacterium
TCGCGTCGGGCGCGGTCGGGATCGTCTCGGTGTGCTCACACCTCGTCGGTCCCCAGATAAAGGAGATCTTCGCTGCGTGGGCCGACGGGAAGGTCGAAGAGGCGCAACGCATCTACCTCGAGCTCACGCCTTTGATGAGCACGATCATGGGCCTCACGGCGAGCCCGATTCCGGTGAAGGCGGCCGTCGGGATGCTCGGTCTCGACGTGGGCGACCCGCGTCTTCCGCTGGTGCCCCCGACCGAGAAGGAGGCCGCCGCGATCAGAGCAACGCTGGAGGCTGCCGGGCTGCTGTGAGCGTCCCAACCGCCCCCGCGGTGACGCGCGTCGTCTTCCTCGGGGGCCTGGGAGAGGTCGGGCGCAACATGCTCGCCGTCGAGCACGACGGCCGGCTTCTCGTGATCGATGCGGGCCTGTCGTTCCCCAACGAGGAGATGCTCGGCGTCGATCTCGTCCTGCCGGACTTCTCCTATGTCACCGAGAGGGCCGACAAGTGCGACGGCGTCGTGCTCACGCATGGCCACGAAGACCACGTCGGCGCGCTGTCGTGGTTGTTGCGCGATCTCGACGTCGAGGTGTTCGGTACCCCGCTGACGCTGGGCATCGCGCGGCGGAGGTTGGACGAGGCGGGGGTGACCGCGCGCTTCGTCGAGATCTCCGCGCCGGGACGCCGGACGATCGGGGCGTTCGACTGCTCGTTCCTCGCGGTGTCCCATTCGATACCGGATGCGATATCGGTCGCGATCGACACTCCGTCGGGGCGGATCCTCTATACGAGTGAC
The DNA here is from genome assembly GCA_036554505.1 of Actinomycetota bacterium. GTDB lineage: Bacteria > Actinomycetota > CADDZG01 > CADDZG01 > WHSQ01 > DATBND01. Next base: position 782 of record DATBND010000069.1, read on the forward strand.
TTCAAGCTCGATGAGAACCCGATCGACGGAAGGAAGACCGACGTCGACGCGTTCGCACGCCTCGGCGACGAGGGCGTCGACCTCATGCTGTCGGACTCGACCAACGCCGAGAGGCCCGGCCGAACGCGGTCGGAGTCGGTCGTCGGGGAGACGCTGCGCCGGATCTTCGACGAGGCCGACAGGCGGATCATCGTCGCGTGCTTCGCGTCGAACCTGCATCGCATCGCGCAAGTGTGCGAGCAGGCGGAGCGGACCGGTCGCAAGGTGGCGTTCGTGGGCCGGTCGATGATCGCAAACGTGGAGGTTGGTCGCGAGCTCGGGTATCTGTCGGTGTCCGACGCGACGTTGATGGACGTTGCGGAGATCGACCGGCATCCGGCCGACCGCACGGTGATCGTGTGCACCGGGTCGCAGGGTGAGCCGCTGTCGGCGCTGTCCTTGATCGCCGCCGGCGAGCACAAGTTCGTCCGGCCCGAGCCGGGAGACACGGTCATCCTCTCGGCCAGCCCGATCCCGGGCAACGAGTCGGCCGTGCATCGCGTGATCAACGGCTTGTACAAGGCCGGAGCCGACGTCTATCACTCGGAGACGAGCGCGGTGCACGTGTCGGGCCACGCCGCGTCGGAGGAGCTCGCCGAGCTCGTGTCGATCGTCGGGCCGCGTCACTTCGTCCCGGTGCACGGCGAATACCGGCAACTCGCGTTGCACGCCAAGATCGCCGAGCGCTCGGGTATCCCGCGCAATCGCATCCAGCTCGTAGAGGACGGCGACGTGCTCGAGCTCGAAGGGGGCCGCGTGCGCCGCGCCGACCGCGTGCGCGCGGGGATGATCCTTGTGGACGGGCTGGGCGTCGGGGACGTCGGGCCCGTCGTGCTGCGCGACAGGCGCGTGCTCGCAGAGGACGGCGTGCTGATCTGCGTCGTCACCATCGATTCGCAGTCGGGCGAGGTCCTCGCCGGCCCCGACCTCATCAGCCGGGGCTTCGTCTACGAGGGCGAGGCCCGTGACTTCCTCGACGACGCCGCCGACGCTGTGGCGGACGCGCTCGAGGAGCTCGAGGCCGAGGGCGTCACCGACTGGAGCGCGATAAAGAAGGCGTCCCGACACGCCCTGGGCGAGCTGGTCTGGCACCGCACCCGCCGCCGGCCCATGATCCTGCCGATCGTGATGGAGATCTAGCCGGCGCCACACGTCGGCCGTGCACCCACATCGCGGCGACGAGCCAAGCCCAAACCCGGTGGCGACGAGGGGTGCCTGAAGCGCTGTGCCTCGTCTGGCTTCGCGCCGCCGGGCCCGGATCAAAACCAGGCGGCGACGAGGGGGACCTCGAGTGCTGTGCGCCGTCTGGCTTCGCGCCGCCGGGCCCAAGAGCCAAACCAGGCGGCGACGAGCCAAGCCCAAACCCAGGCGGCGAGCGTTCTTCCCTGGATTTACGACCCTAGGAGTCGAAAAACCAGGGAAGAACCTGGGCGCCGGCGTTTGTCCGGTGAGATAGACGCTTCAGACCCCACGGGGGGCCAACAGGCGCCCTGAAATCGGGTCCGGCTCTCGTCGCCGCGGGTTTTACCCCAACGGGGGCCAGCAGACGGCCCTGAAATCGGGTACGGCTCTCGTCGCCGCGGGTTTTACCCCAACGGGGGCCAGCAGGCGCCATGTCGGTTCCGGGGCCTGGTCGCCGCCGGGTTTCCGCCGCCCGGCCCCGCCGGGCGCCTTTCGGTTCCGGGCTCTCGTCGCCGCCGTTTTCCGTCGCCCGGCCCCCCGGGCGCGCGCCTGACCGTCAATCCTGTGATTTTTGTTAACTATTGTTAAAGTTGTCCTCCGTTCGCAGCCGGGGAGAGATCGTGGCCACACAGACGCGCCGCCGCAGCACCGCCCGAAAGCGCTCCTCCACGAAGAGGAGGGCTCCCGCGCGCCGTCCCACGTCCGGGCGCGCCCGGTCGAGCGCGTCCAAGGGCAGGAGCACGGCCGCCCGATCGGGGCGCTCGAGCACGGCGAGGGCACGCGGCTCCCACGGCCGCCGCCGGCCGCCGCAGCGCCGGCGCAAACCCTCGGCTCTCCAGACGACGCTCGGATGGATCGCCGCTCAGATCCGGGATGCCCCCCCGGCGGCGTGGGGCGTGGTCGTCGCGGCGATCGGGGTCGTGGCGTGGCTCGGCGTGTACGCGCGCGCCGCCGGCCCGATCGGATCTGGCATCCGCTATCTCGGCCGGCTCGCGGTGGGCGAGCTCGCCGCAGTCGTTCCTCTCATCCTGCTCGCGGCCGGGATCGGCATCATCGTGTCGCGCGCCCGCCCACACGTCGCGCGCATCGTCGTGGGGCTCGGCATCACCACGATCGCGATCGCAGGGATGCGTCATCTCGCCATGGGCGCGAAGCCGGTGACGGCGCCGCTCGAGAAGCTGCAGCGCATCGGCGGCGTGACCGGCGCGCTCGCGTCGCGGCCCCTGTCGGACGTTGCCGGGACGTGGCTCACCTGGATCGTCCTGCTGCTCGTCTACGGGATCGGCGTCATGGTCGTGACCAAGACTCC
>DATBND010000077.1:0-7307 GCA_036554505.1 Actinomycetota bacterium
TCGAGCTCGACAAGAACCGCAACAACGTCGTCCTATCGCGCCGCAAGTTCCTCGAGGAGTCTCAGGCGGAGCAGCGCCAGGACTTCCTTACGTCGTTGCAGAAGGGCGAGCGTCGCAAGGGCGTTGTTTCTTCGATCGTCAACTTCGGCGCGTTCGTGGACCTCGGCGGAGTGGACGGGCTCGTTCACGTCTCGGAGCTGTCGTGGAAGCACGTCGACCATCCGAGCGAGGTCGCCGAGGTGGGCCAGGAGGTCGAGGTCGAGGTGCTCGACGTCGACCTCGATCGCGAGCGCGTGTCGCTCTCGCTGAAGGCGACGCAGGAGGATCCGTGGCGGCAGTTCGCCCGCCAGCACGCGATGGGCGACGTCATCGAGGGCCGCGTGACCAAGCTCGTGCCGTTCGGTGCGTTCGTCGAGGTCGACGACGCGATCGAGGGTCTAGTACACATCTCCGAGCTCGCCGACCATCACGTCGAGCGCGCCGAGGACGAGGTCAGCGTGCACGACAAGGTCTCCGTGAAGATCATCGACATCGATCTCGACCGCCGCCGCATCAGCCTGTCGCGCAAGCAGGCGTTGCGCGACGAGGGCTCGGGCTCGATACCGGAGGCCGAAGGAGGCGCGCCGCGCGAGTCGGCTCCACCACGGGCATCCGGCGAGGAGGTCACCGCGGAGGAAGCCGAGATGGAGCTCGAGGTCAACCGGGCCTCGGAGGCCGCCGGCGTCCCCACCGAGAGCCCGATCCAGCGCCCCGAGAGCGAGATGGAGGTGGGTTCCGCGATCGAGGAGGCGGCCGAGCTCACCACGACCGCCACGGCCCCCGAGATCGCGGCCAATCCTCAGGAGGCCGGGGAGCTCGCCCCGCCGGAGGAGCGCGAGGAGGCCGAGCGCATCAACATGATGAACCCGGACGCGTCGCCGGAGGGCCTCGAGGGCGTGACCGCGTTCGAGAGCGACAAGCCCAACATGGACGTCCGCCTCAACCAGGAAGAGCCCGACCCCGGCGCCGCCCCGGGCGACGCGGTGGAAGCGCTTGTCGCCGAAGAGGCGCCCACTGCGGTTACCGAGGGCGCGGAAGACGCCGAGGGCGAGTCCCTCGATCCGGGCGACGACACCGGCGAGGAGTCGATCGAGTCGATCGTCCAGGACCTGAAACGCGAGCGCGGGCAGTCCTAGCCCGCTTTACACGCATCAGATGCTTCTCGTAGGCCTGACCGGGGGCATCGGCTCCGGCAAGTCCACCTTCGCGGCGTTGCTCGCCGAGCGCGGCGCTCAGATCGTGGATGCCGACGTGCTAGGTCACGACGCGCTGGAGCCGGGAGAGCCCGCGTGGCATTCCGTCGTCGACCAGTTCGGCGACGAGATCCTGTCCCCGGGAACCATGCGCATCGATCGCAAGCGGTTGGCCGCGATCGTCTTCGAGAGCGACCACAAGCGCGCCGCCCTGAACGCGATCGTGCATCCTGAGATCTTTCGCCGAATGGCCGACGCGATAGACCGGCTGCGCGCGACGGACGCCGTGGTCGTGATCGATGCCGCGCTGATATTCGAGACGGGCTTGGCCGACTCGTGCGACGTGATCGTCGTCGTCACCTCGACCACGGGCTCCCGGACCGAAAGACTCGTGCGGTCGCGCGGCATGTCGATCGATCAGATAACCGCGCGTATGGCGGCTCAGGCCGATCCCGCGGCCCTCGTACAGAAGGCCGACATCGTCGTGCGCAACGACGGGTCGCTACAGGACCTCGCGCACGAGGCAGATCGCGTGTGGACGGAGCTCGAGCTGCGCAAGCTCGGCAAGCCGTGAGCGACGTGAAGGTCGTCTTCTTCGACGCGGGTGAGACGCTCCTACACCCTCATCCCTCGTTCTCGGAGATCTTCGCGTCGGTGTGCCGCGAGGCCGGTTACGACGTGTCTCCGCGCGCGGTCGAGGCTGTGCAGGAGCGGCTCGCTCCTCACCTCATGGATCTTCAGCACGACGACGATGACGACGACGCCCGGCCCTACGCCGGCTCGTCGCTGGACGAGAGGGAGGCGCGCCGCTTCTGGATGTACCTCTACCGGAGGTTCGTCGCGGAGCTGGGTCTCGACGACGACTCCCTGCCCGAGGCGTTGTTCGCGCGCTTCAGCGACCTCGCGACCTACAAGCTCTTCGACGACGTCGAGCCCGTCCTCCACGACCTTCAGGCCGCCGGCCTCAGGCTCGGCTTGATCTCGAACTTCGAACGGTGGTTGGAGGAGCTTCTCGTGGAGCTCGAGATCGGGCACCTCTTCGACGTCGTGACGATCTCCGGGGTGGCCGGGATCGAGAAGCCCGACCGGGAGATCTACGAGCTCGCGCTCCGGAACGCGGGCGTGGCCCCGCACGACGCGGTGCACGTCGGCGACTCGCCGTCGATGGACGCGGAGCCGGCGGCCGCACTGGGCATGAAGGTCGTATTGCTTGACCGGGCCGGACGATATTCGGACGCACCGTGGCCGCGCATCGAATCGCTGAAGGAATTGCAGGCGGCGATCTCGAACTTTTAGCCATGGAAGATCAGCGCGTCCAGACCGAGGGCCGCGGCGACGGAGAGCTATCGGCTCTCTATCGCATCGCCGCGCTGTCGACGCACGGGGACATCGGGCTCGTCATAAACGAGGTCTTGCGCGTGATCGGCGAGGTGATCCCGTGCGATCGCCCGGCGCTGCTCCTCTACGACGACGACGCCGAAGAGCTGACCATGTACAGCTCGACGTTCGACCAGGCCGAGCGTTTCCCGCTGCACGAGCCCAGCGTCGTCCGCCGCATCTTCCATACGGGGATAGCCGAGGCGATCAACGACCTCAGCGCCGACGCCGACTCCAACCCGAGCATCCGCGCGTCCTTGGGCGCGCGCCAGGCCGTGCTCGCCCCCTTGAGCGTGGGCGACAACCGCCTCGGGGTCGTGGCCGCTATCAACTCGCAACGCGGATCGTTCACCGACGCGGACCTGAGGCTCCTGACGGTGCTGGCCGACCGCACCGCGCTCACGATCGAGAACACCCAGCTCGTTGCGACGCTGCAGCGACAGGTCCAGGAGCTCGACGGGCTTCACCGCCTGTCGCGCTTGCTGACGTCCGAGTCGGTGGATCACGTCATCGGCGAGGCCATCCGGATCGTGTCGGAGCTGCTCTCGTGCGAGAAGATGGCCGTGCTGCTGACGGCCGACGACGACGAGGACACGCTTGTCGCGCACGAGCCCGTCTTCGGCATCACCGACGAGCAGATCCCGTTGATGACCGTGTCACTGCGCGAACCGTCGCTCGTCGCGAGCGTCTTCCGAACGAACACCCCGCTGGTGTCGAACGAAGCGGCGGACGATGCGTGGGTCTCCGGCCCCGCCCGTCACGAGCTCGGGATCGAGAACGTGTTGGTGGTCCCGCTCGCGACCGGCCCTCGCCCGATCGGCGTCCTCCAGGCGATCAACGCGAAGAAGGGCGGTTTCGACGATCAGGACCTTCGCTTCACGACCTTGCTCGGGAACCGTCTGGCCAGCGTGATCGAGTCGAGCCTCGCGCGCGCCCGGGAGCGCGCGCTCATGCAACGGCTGCGTGAGGCGGATCGCACGAAGTCCGAGTTCGTGTCGATGCTGGCGCACGAGCTGAGCGGCCCGATGACGACGATCCAGGGTTTCGGACGCTCGCTCTCACAGGACTGGGAGAGCATCGAGCCCGCGAAGCGGACCCACATCCTCGACATCCTCACGAAGGAGACCGACCGGCTCGCCCGGCTCGTGAAGGACCTGCTCGACGTGTCGCGCATGGAGGCCGGGACGTTGCGCTACGAGCTCGAGCCGACCTCGTTGAAGGAGATCGTCGACGGCTTGCTCACGGTGCACACTTCGTTGAAGGCGCGTCACCTCGTGATAGCCGAGGTCGCCGACGACTTGCCCCCGATCCGCGCGGACAAGGACCGCCTCCGTCAGGTGCTCATCAACCTGCTCACCAACGCGACGCGCTACTCACCGGAAGGGACGACGATCCGGGTTGCCGCCGAGCTCGTCGACGCGGACGATGGCGAGTCGTTCGTCCGGGTGTGCGTGCACGACGAGGGCATCGGCATCGCCCCCGACGACATCGACCGGGTGTTCTCCAAGTTCTCGATGCTGCCCAAGCCCGCGTGGGCCAAGAAGGGCACGGGCCTGGGCCTGTTCATCACGAAGGGGATCGTGGAGGCACACGGGGGCTACATGTGGGTCGACTCCGAGCCCGGCCACGGCTCCGAGTTCTACTTCACCCTCCCCGTCGCCGCCTAGCCCAAGGGCCCTCTTCTCACGAGGTTCGCTTCGAAGCGCGCCCGGAGCGCGTTAACTGGCGAAGCTACGAGGTACCGAAGTCGAGCGTTGGAAGGTCCAAGAGTTTTCGGATGGTCCCAATAAGCGTCCGGCATCTCTCGTCGACGTCCTCCTTCGTTGCATGAAGGACCGTCCATCCGATGGTGATGAGGTCGTTCCTTCGAGCTAGGTCCCTCTGCCAGGCGGCCCGGCCCGAGTGCCATCGGTAGCTCTCCACCTCAATGGCGATCATTCGACTTGGGAAAGCAAGGTCGATCCGAGCTGTGGACCCATCAGGTCTCACTACGGGGTGCTGCTTCACGAGGCCTGGCAACTGCGCTCGGGCTAGATGTCCCCAGACTCTCGTCTCGAGTCCGCTGTCGGTCGGGGCCGTGTCCGCACGAGCGGTGACCAATCGACTGAAGACCTTGCTGCCCGGTCGTCCCTTTCCGCCGGCGCTTTCGAATTGTTGCACCAATCGATGATGCGTCGTGAGGCGGCGGCGCAACGCATCCTCGAGTGCGAGCTCCGTGATGGCCGGCCCTACGCATCCGGCGAGATCTAGGAGGGTCCTTTCAATTGTCGTAGCGGGTACTACCTGTACCTTGCGAATCCCGAACGGCCTCTTGGTCTCGTGAATTCTCAAGGCCGGGGCTTCGAGCTGGAAACGCGCGGTCGTGGTGACGTGGATGACCCGGGGGACTCGCGCAATGCCGTCCAACTCCAGCAAGGCGCCGGCGGTTTGATGCGAAGCCGCGACTCCGCGGCCGCCGGCTAGGCAGATTGCCAGTGCCCGTTGTTGCCACGCCGGCTCGCTCGTCGCCGTGACGAAGACCCCACGAAAGATCCGCCGCCATTCGTCCCGGCGGACCAGTCCGCGGATTTGGTGCGAGGAGAGACCGCACTCGCGTGCTTGCGAGAAGGTGATGAGGTTCTTCTGCCGTTCAGCCACCCGGCGGGCACTCACGAAACCGGTCCATCGGTCGCTCACTCGAACACGGTGTCGCCTTGGTGCCGGGGTGTCTGTTAGCTACGTCACTCAAGCGCGCTCTGAGCGCGCTTCGAGGCGAACCTTGGAGCTCGCCGGCGGGCCCTCGGCTGCGGGGGAACGTTTCGTCGTAGGGCGTCGTTATGCTCGCTCAAGATGCCCCCGTTCAAGCTCCATTCCGACTTCTCCCCGTCCGGGGACCAGCCCGACGCCATCGCCGGGCTCGTCGAGCGCGTCCGGCGGGGCGATCGCTTCTCGACCCTCCTCGGCGCCACGGGCACGGGCAAGACGGCGACGGCGGCGTGGGTGGTCGAGCAGATCCAGAGGCCCACGCTTGTGATCGCCCCGAACAAGTCGCTCGCGGCCCAGCTGTGCAACGAGTTCAAGCAGTTCTTCCCGAAGAACGCCGTCGAGTACTTCGTCTCGTATTACGACTACTACCAGCCCGAGGCGTACGTCCCGAGCTCGGACACCTACATCGAGAAGGACTCGTCGATCAACGACGAGATCGAGCGGCTGCGGCACTCGGCCACGAGCGCCCTGCTCCAGCGCGACGACGTCCTCATCGTGGCGAGCGTCTCGTGCATCTTCGGCCTCGGCTCCCCGGAGGAATACCTCCAGCAAGTCGTGAGCGTCGCCAGGGGAGGGACGGCCGATCGCGACTTCATCACCCAGCGCCTCGTCGACATCCAGTACGAGCGCAACGACGTCAACTTCATCAGGGGCAAGTTCCGTGTGCGGGGCGACACGATCGAGGTGTTCCCGGCCTACGAGGAGCGCGCCCTTCGCATCGAGCTCTTCGGCGACGAGGTCGATCGCATCATCGAGCTCGACCCGCTCACGGGGGAGATCACGAGAGAGCTCGACCACGTCACCGTCTATCCCGCCTCCCACTACGTCGCGTCCAAAGAGCGCATGGAGCGCGCCATCGTCCAGATCGAGGCCGAGCTCAAAGATCGTTTGACGGTGTTCGAGAAGGAGCGCAAGTTCCTCGAAGCCCAGCGCCTGCGGATGCGCACCCAGTACGACCTCGAGATGATGCGAGAGGTCGGGTTCTGCTCCGGGATCGAGAACTACGCCCGTCACATCGAGGGCCGCGCCCCCGGAAGCCGTCCCAACACCTTGATCGACTACTTCAAGGGCAAGGGCCGCGGCGAGGACTTCTTGGTCGTCATCGACGAGTCGCATGTCACGGTCCCTCAGCTCAACGGCATGTACGAGGGCGACATGTCGCGCAAGCGCACGCTCGTCGAGCACGGCTTCCGCCTTCCGAGCGCGCTCGACAACCGCCCCCTTCGCTTCGACGAGTTCCTCGACGTCACCGGCCAGATGCTGTTCATGAGCGCGACCCCCGGCCCGTTCGAGCTCCGGCAGTCGGAGACTCCCGTCGAGCAGCTGGTGCGCCCGACCGGCCTCGTCGACCCCGAGGTCGTGGTGCGTCCCACGAAGGGCCAGATCGACGACCTCATGGAGGAGATCCGCAAGGCGACGGACGCGGAGAGCCGCGTGCTCGTCACCACCCTCACGAAGAAGATGGCCGAGGACCTCACCGACTACCTGCTGGAGCTGGGCGTGAAGGTGCGCTACCTCCACAGCGAGGTCGACACGATCCAGCGCATCGAGATCCTGCGTGACCTCCGGCTCGGCGAGTTCGACGTCCTGGTCGGCATCAACCTGCTGCGGGAGGGTCTCGACCTCCCCGAGGTCTCGCTGGTGGCCATCCTCGACGCCGACAAGGAGGGGTTCCTCCGGAGCGAGACGTCGCTGATCCAGACGATGGGCCGGGCGGCCCGGAACGTCGACGGGCAGGTGATCATGTACGCCGACAAGGTCACCGAGTCGATGCAGCGGGCGATCGAGGAGACGCAGCGGCGCCGCGCCCGCCAGCTCGCGTACAACGAGGAGCACGGGATCAACCCGCAGACGATCCGCAAGGCCGTCGGGGACATCCTGTCGATGCTCGGGCTCAGCAGCGACGACAGCGCGCCGGTGCCGGGCAAGGACCGCCGACGCATCCGTGAGCGG
>DATBND010000115.1:0-3433 GCA_036554505.1 Actinomycetota bacterium
CGCGTACGGAGTCGACAGCCGGGACGCCGCCGACTGGTACACCCCGCGGCCCCTGTAGAGAAAGAAGGACCACATGATCATCCCGGTCTCGTACGTGACCAACAGGCTGAACCCCCGGGCCACCGACGCGGAGCGGATCATCCCCCGGCCCGCTCCGCGCACGGTCCGGACCCTCGCGCGAGGCCGGTAGCCATGGCTGCCGGCCTCGATCGCGTGGATCGCCAGATCCTCACGCTGCTGCGCCAGGACGGGCGCATGCCCCACGCCGCGATCGCAAAGGCGGTCGGCCTCTCGGCGCCCGCGGTGCACGATCGCGTCCGCAAGCTCGAGCAGCGCGGCATCATCGCCGGCTACTCCGCGGTCCTCGACCCGACCGCGCTCGGCAAGCACCACGTCGCGTTCGTGATGGTCACCCTTTCCGAGGGCAACGAGTTCGCCGCCGACGACCCGATCGTCGCTCAGATCTGCGAGGAGCCCGACGTCCTCGAGTTCCATCGCGTGGCCGGCGAGGACTGCTACATGATCAAGATCCGGACCTCGACGAACCCCGACCTCGAGAAGGTGTTGCGCAAGATCAGGTCGATCCGAGGAGTCGCGCGCACGCGCACCACGATCGTCCTCTCGACGGAGCTCGAGAAGCCGACGATCGAGGTTCCCGCCGAAGACGACGCGCCGGCGAGCCCCGCGCGCGTCTGAGGTTCCGAGAGAATCTCGACTTAGCGTCGGCGCAGCACGCGGTCCCATTACGATGGCGCTCCTCATGAGCGAGCCCACGACCACCCAAGAGCTGATCGACGTCGGTCATCGCGTCCTCGCCGACTCCACTCACATCTTCGAGGACCACGACAACAAGCAGGAGGCGAGGGACCTCCTCGCTCACTGCCTGGGCGTCGACGAGGCCGACCTCGACGACGGTGTCGAGCCACCCCGGCGGACCCGGGAGCGCTACCTCTCTATGGTCACGCGTCGGGCAGCCGGCGAGCCGTTCCCGTTCCTGGTCGGGTCGATCGAGTTCTACGGGCTCGAGCTGAAGGTCAAGCCCGGCCCCTTCGTCCCCAGGCCGTCGTCCGAGCTGACCGTCGAGTGGGCGGTCAAGCGCCTCCGCCGCCGCCGCGATCCGGTCGCGGTCGACGTTTGCACCGGTGCGGGCCCGATCGCGTTGGGAATCGCGCACGAGGTCGAGAGTGCGCAGGTGTGGGGGCTCGACATCGACCGCAGCGGCCTGGCCCAAGCGCGCTCGAACGCGAAGCGGCTCGGGATAGACAACGTGCGTTTCGCGGCCGGAGACCTCTACGACGCGCTGCCACGTTCACTGTCCGGCGGAGTGGACGTCATCACCGGACACGTCCCCTACGTCCCGGTGGACGAGCTCGACGACCTGCCGACCGAGGTGCGCGGCTTCGAGCCGGTCCACACGTTGACCGATCACTCGGGAGACGGCCTGGACCTCATGCGCCGCGCCGTCGGCGAGGCCCCCGAGTGGCTGAAGCCGGGCGGCTGGCTGCTTCTCGAGCTCTCCGAGGACATCGCCGACGACATCGAATCGATGTGCGTGGACGCCGGCTTCGAAGACGTGGGCACCATCTCGGACGACGACAAGCTGAGCGTGGTGGTCGAGGGCCGGAAGAGCCGGGGGACCAAGAGTCGCTCGCGGTAGGCTGACTCATGGCGCCCAGCTCGGTCCTCGTCGTCGATTTCGGGGCCCAATACGCGCAGCTGATCGCCCGCCGCGTACGCGAGTGCCACGTCTACTCCGAGATCGTCCCGCACGACCTCCCCGTCGATCAGATCGCCGGCAAGGAACCGGCCGCGATCATCCTCTCGGGGGGTCCCAAGTCGGTCTACGAGCCCGGCGCTCCGTCGGTCGACTCCGGCCTGTTCGAGCTGGGCGTGCCGGTGCTCGGTATCTGCTACGGCCAGCAAGCGATGGCCCAGGTCCTCGGAGGCGAGGTCGCGCGCACCGGGACGGCCGAGTTCGGTAAGAGCGAGCTCGAAGTAGGCGACCACACGTCAGTCCTGTTCCGGGAGCTACCGCGCGAGCAAGTCGTATGGATGAGCCACAACGACGCGGTCGTGGCCCCGCCGAAGGGATTCATTCCGGTCGCATCGTCCGCAGCCTCGCCCGTGGCGGCGTTCGAGGATCGCGACCGGCGTCTCTTCGGCGTGCAGTTCCACCCGGAGGTGTCGCACACGCCGTGGGGGCTCGACGTGCTCAAGCGCTTCCTCTACGACGGCTGCGACCTGCTCCCGACGTGGACCATGACGTCGATCATCGAAAAGGCCATCGACGACGTGCGGCGCGTAGTGGGCAAGGAGCGCATCGTGTGCGCTCTTTCGGGAGGAGTCGACTCGTCGGTCGCCGCCGCGCTCGTGCACCGCGCCGTCGGAGACCAGCTGACGTGCGTGTTCGTCGATCACGGCCTTCTGCGCGAAGGCGAGGCGGAGCAGGTGGAGGAGACGTTCCGTCGTCATCTCGAGATCGATCTCGTCCACGTCAAGGCCGCGGATCGCTTCCTGGAGGGATTGGCCGGGGTCGAGGACCCCGAGCGCAAGAGAAAGATCATCGGAGAGACGTTCATCCGGGTGTTCGAGGAGGTCGCGCGTGACGATCTCGAGGACGCGCGCTTTCTCGTGCAAGGGACGCTCTATCCCGACGTCATCGAGTCGGGGACACGCGACGCGGCGAAGATCAAGAGCCACCACAACGTCGGAGGCCTTCCGGAGGACATGAACCTGACGCTCGTCGAGCCGCTACGCAACCTCTTCAAGGACGAGGTCCGCAGGGTGGGGGAGGAGCTCGGCCTGCCCGAGGAGATCGTGTGGCGGCAGCCGTTCCCCGGCCCGGGCCTCGCGGTCCGCATAATCGGCGACGTCACGCGCGAGCGGCTCGAGCTGCTACGTGCGGCCGACTCGATCGTCATCGAGGAGATGCGCCGGGCCGGGCTGATGCGCGAGATCTGGCAGTCGTTCGCGGTGTTGCCGGCGGTGCGCAGCGTCGGCGTAATGGGCGACGAGCGTACCTACGGACATCCGATCGTCCTGCGCGCGGTCACGAGCGAGGACGCGATGACCGCGGACTGGGCGCGGTTGCCCTACGACCTCCTCGAGAGGATCTCGACGCGCGTCGTCAACGAGGTCCCCGGGATCAATCGCGTCGTTTACGACATCACGTCCAAGCCCCCGGGCACCATCGAGTGGGAGTAAAAGAGGGACGCAGCGACTATCTGAGCATCCTTTCCGGCACCTCTCAGAACATCGTCGGAATCGTCATTGCAGCGGTCGCGACCTTTGCAGCGAACATCCTCATCTCCAACGCGCTCGGCCGCACGGCTTTTGGCGTCGTGACGATCGTGACCCAGGGCGCGTTCGTCATATCGTTCGCGACGCGCGCAGGAATGGACATGGCCGTGTTGCGCGATGTCGCCGTCGAGAT
>DATBND010000186.1:0-2810 GCA_036554505.1 Actinomycetota bacterium
AAAGTCGTTCAGCCGTCGCACATCTCGGTTCGGTACTTCATCTCCCGTGCGCTCAGAGGTCGTCGGTCAAGATGCCGGAGGGGGTCTCCTATTGATGTCCGTTGCATGTACCAGGTGACCACAGTCCACGGTCGCTCTCTCTGGCTTCCCGTTCGAGTTGTGCGAAGAGGTCGGCGTGGCGCACGTTGGGCGGATAGGGATAGTCGTGCGCGTAACCGTTGACGACGAGCCGCGCGTTCGCCATCTCGTCGCCGATGTAGACGTATCTGAGGAGCCGGTCGTACCCGTCTCGTTCCTCGAGGTCTTTCACGAGCACGACATCGCGGCCTTCGAGCAATGACTTGGTCGCGCTGGATGCCTCCGGTCCGTAACACTCGACGTCGGAGTTGGGGTCGACCGATTCCGGCGTGTCGATCCCGACGAGCCTGACGGAATGCTCGGTTCCTATCTCAGCCGCGCCCGTGCTCGGACCGTCGACTCGGCCGGTGATGAGGACGACGATGGTGTCGCCGTCGACGACGCGCGTGACTTCAGCGCGTTCGTAGCCTCCGGGCTCGGTGTGAAAAGTCGCCGGCGCCTGATGCTCCAGGTGGATCGTGGGGCCACACGCCCCGACAGCGGCAATGCAAACGAGGGCCCGGACGATCCGTCGCACACCAGCAGCCTCGCGAAGGGAGATCGGATCGTCGTGTGGCGGGCGTCACCGCGCTCTCCCGGACACCGACGCTTCGAGAATCCCCGGCGATTTGTTGCGCCACACGCAACGAATGGCCGGAGATCCTAGGCGTCGGGCATCTGAGCGCGTCCGATCCACCGTAAAGCGGTCATCGTGATCGAACCAGCACGGCGATCACCTGTCGCACGCGGTAACGACGGGAGTCCGAGTTGGTGAAATATCCGAGCGGGCGCCACGATCCGCCGCCGACGCGCCAGCGCGCTTCCCAGATCACTTCGACGGTCGTCCGATAGCGCCCGCGGGTCTGATAGACGTGCGCGATGTTGCCTGGCCGCCGAGCGCGCCAGCGCCGGCCGGACTTGCGCGTGGTTTTCTCTGCGCCGTCGCCGAAGTCCCACACGAATTGCACCGGACGGGCCTGGGCGGTGACCGTTAGCCCGGGCACGCCCGCCGATGCCGTGATCGGACGCGGCCGTCGGGCGAGCCAGAAATATGACGCGAGTCCCGTCAGCCCCACGGCCCGCGGCGCCAGCCGCATCCGTGGCTTCGGCGCGAGAGCGATCGCACGATCCGCGGCGATGCGCGCAAGCTCCTCGGGCGAGGGCCGCGGCGGCCGGCCTCGTCGTCGCCGATTGCGATCACCATCATCGTCCGGCGGCGGCGCCAAAGATGCGAGCAGACATTCCTGCGTGAGTGCGCCGGAGTAGGACACGGTAGCCCCGCTGGTCGTATGCGTAGCCGCACACGACCTCGTAAACACCGGAGCCGGAGCCGAGATGGTGCTCACACCCGCGGCGGATTGGCCTTCTGACCCGGGCGGTGGGGAGTGCGATGCGCCCGACGCGGGCTCGGGTGGTCGGGAGACCCCGTAGCCGATTTGTGCCTCGGAGCGCACGCCCGGAGCAACTCGGTTAACGCCGGCGTACCCGCGCCGGGCGGCGTGCGCTTGAGGAATTATCAGGAGGATAATGGTGCCCACCAGCGCAAGGACGTTACGGGCAGGCACGGGAGCCTCCTGTCCGTACGTTCGATCTCGTTACCACACTGTCATGAAGGAGCCAGACGCTCGAGTACAAGCGGAGCGTCCAACGGATGGATTCATCTACTGGCCGGCGGTCGCGAGTGATGTCCCGTCCGGCCCGGCTTATGAAACAAGGGAACAGTGTTCGCTTCTCGATCAACGTCAACTCTTCGGTTGTTCTCCGCACAACCTCAACGCTGTGGAATTCACGCCGGTGCGGTCTCGAACTCCATCCCGGATCAGTCGTCGGACGGCGCGTATCGCTCGGCTTCCCGCAGGCGAATCATCTCCGAAGGCGAGGGGGACAAGGCTCTCATCGCGTGATCGCACGGCTCGACGTGCGACCAGGTCAAGTTCCTTCAGGCGGGCGATGGCTTCGGCGTCGGTGAGGGAGAAGTCCGGGCTTGGCGTGTGCGTGGGTCGCGGCGACGGTGTCGATTCTTCACGCGTGATGAACGCGACCGTCGCGATGGCGACGACCACGGACATGAGGATCACGAACGCTCGGACCGGGTGGAGTCCGCCGTCCGCTGGATCGCGGCCCTCACGCGAGCGCGGGTCATTCCCTCGACCACCGCCCGGATTTTCGCCCGTCGCCACGCTCCCCACCGCCTCGATCGCCGATCCCAACTTTTACCTATGTACGCAAACCGCGCAATAGGGACCACTAGACCTGCAGGTCAAGTAACCAATCGCTACCTTGATGAGTCAGTTGGGGGTGACAGAAGACGACCGAAAGGGAGGCTCGACTATGACCGGCGCCATAACCATCGACGAGCTCATGGAGGCCGGCCTTCTCGAGGGGCCTCTGGAGGGGCCGCCCGAGCTGCACCTGACGGACAAGGGCCGGTACTGGCTGCGCACGCTCGGAGACCTGGAGACTCAAGAAGTGGCAGACCAGGGCGAGCGCGCCGCCGACCTCGTGCTCTCGACGAGCGGCATCTTCCGGTAGATCCGCCGGGCTAGCGGCCGCCCACGAGCAACTCCAGATAGCCGCGGCGCGCCGCGGCGAGAGCCTTTCTTGGTGATTAGTGGTCGTATAGCGTCGGCGGCCTCAAGTAATCCACGCAACACCTCAGCGAGCGGTGGATCTTCAAGTCCACCGGTCGAGAG
>DATBND010000276.1:0-6265 GCA_036554505.1 Actinomycetota bacterium
GGCGTCCCGCCTTCGAGGCCGGCCGACGCCGGTGCTTCGGTTCCGAGGGCCCCTCGTGCGCATAGTCCTCACGTGGTGCAATGAAAGCGTGAAGATGCAGGCGTTGGCTCTAACCACCCCCTCGTATCCCCGTACCATGGGTTCGTGAAGAACAAAGCGGAACGGCTTGGCGAGACGCCAAGGAAAAAGGTCATCCTCGCCGCGCCACGCGGCTACTGCGCCGGTGTCGACCGGGCCGTGCAGATCGTGG
Source organism: Actinomycetota bacterium (assembly GCA_036554505.1). Classification (GTDB taxonomy): domain Bacteria; phylum Actinomycetota; class CADDZG01; order CADDZG01; family WHSQ01; genus DATBND01. The sequence continues at coordinate 251 of DATBND010000276.1, forward strand.
AGCGCGCGCTCGACACGTGCGGCGCCCCGGTCTACGTGCGCAAGGAGATCGTGCACAACCGTCACGTCGTGACCGAGCTCGAGCGGCGCGGTGCGATCTTCGTCGATTCCGAGACCGAGATCCCCGAGGGCGCGGTGTGCGTGTTCTCGGCTCACGGGGTCTCGCCGGAGGTCCGTCGCTCGGCCGAGGAGCGCAACCTCCAGGTGATCGACGCGACGTGTCCCCTCGTCACGAAGGTGCATCTCGAGGCCAAGCGGTTCGCGCGCGGTGGTCGCAAGATCGTGCTCGTCGGCCACGAGGGCCACGAGGAGATCGAGGGCACCGCCGGAGAGGCTCCGGAGTCCACCTATGTCATCGAGTCGCCCGAGCAGATCGAGGGCCTGGGGCTTGGCTCCGACGAGCCCGTTGCATACCTGACGCAAACCACCCTGTCGGTCGACGACACCCTCGACGTCGTGGAGTCGTTGCGGGGACGTTTCACGAACATCGCCGGCCCGCGCTCGGACGACATCTGCTACGCGACGCAGAACCGCCAGGTCGCGGTGAAGGCGCTTGCACCGGAGGCGGACGTCGTGCTCGTCGTCGGCGCGTTCAACTCCAGTAACTCGAACCGGCTCGTCGAGGTCGCCGTCCAGGCGGGTACGCCGGCGTATCTCGTTCCGGACGAGACGTATCTGCGTGAGGAATGGCTCGAGGGGGCCGAGGTGATCGGCGTTTCGTCGGGGGCAAGCGCGCCCGAGGTCCTGGTGGAGAGGTTGCTCGAGCGTCTTGCGGCGCTCGGATATGGAACCGTCGAGACCAAGGAGGTCACGACCGAGGACGTGACGTTCTCGCTCCCGCCCTGGCTCCGCCCCGAACCGACGGCCGGCGAAGAAGGCAGCGAGGCCCGCGCCGGCTAGAGACGCCCGGTGGTCGGATGTCCGGGATCAGGGCTCGGCGGACCGGCTCGACGGGCGCCAGCCGGAGCTCAGTTGATCGATTGCTCGATCTCGCCCGCGACGTCGAAGTCGCGCGCGGTCAAGCCTCCTTCGGAATGGGTGGTGAGAGTCAGCGTCACCTTGTTGTAGCGGATGTCGATGTCGGGGTGATGGTCGTAGCGCTCCGCGAGCTTGGCGACGTCGTTGACGAACTTGATCGAGGTCTGGAAATCGTCGAACTCGAACACCTTCTGGATGCCGTCGCCCTCGCGCTCCCAGTCACCGAGCTCGTCGACGCGCTGTTCGATTTCCTCCTCGTCCAGCAGGTCGGCCACCCGCCACCCTCCTTTGTCGTGGGGTCGTCGCGGCGCACATTACAACCCCGGCGCAGGGGCGCAAGCGCCCGATGTGTGGTGTGATTCTGGCCGTCGACGACCCAGCGAACGGGGGATTTAGTGGACTACGGGATTGGCATCGGCGGTCCTATGTCGATGATCGGGCCGATGGCGAAGATGGTCGAGGACGCCGGGTTCGAGTCGTGCTGGGCGGCCGAGACCACGACCACAGCGTTCGTCGCCGCGTCGATCGCGATCCAGCAGACGACCAAGATCAAGGTCGGAACCGCGATCGCCCTCGCCTTCCCGCGCTCGCCGACGATCACTGCGATGGAGACCTCCGATCTCGACGAGCTGTCGGGCGGCCGCTTCATCATCGGCCTCGGCTCGCAGGTGAAGCGCGTCAACGAGGAGCGCTTCAGCGTCCCGTTCGAGCACCCCGTGCCCAAGCTCAAGGAGTACGCGCAGGTGATGCGCACGGTGTGGGCGGCGAACAGGGGCGACGACGTGAAGTTCGAGGGCAAGTTCTACAACGTCACTCGGCCCACGTTCGGCGGGCTGCGACAGCCGCCCCCGCGCGACGTGCCCATCTACTTCGCCGCAGTCGGACGGATCATGTCGAGGGCGTGCGGCGAGGTCGCCGACGGCTTGCTCGGCCACCCGCTCGCGTCTCCTCGTTACCTGTCGGAGGTCGTCAAGCCGGCGATCGCCGAGGGGGCCGAGCGCGCGGGACGCAAGCCGGACGAGTGCAACCTCACCGCGTCTCCGATGATCTCGATCTCCGACGACGTCGACCTCGCCCGCAAAGAGGTCAAGCAGCAGATCGCGTTCTATGCGACCACGCGCACTTACACGCCGATCCTCGAGCTACACGGCCGGGCCCACATAGTGCCGGAGCTGCGCGCCGCGTTCGAGGTCAAGGACAAGGACAAGATGGCGTCGCTGATCGACGACGAGCTATGCGACTCGATCGCCATCGCAGGGTCACCCGACGAGGCCCGCGACCGCGTCAAGCAGTGGGACGGGATCGCCGACCGGCTGATGGTCGCGGGGCCGTGGTGGGGGCCGAGCCCCGGCCGCATGATGGAGAACTACCAGGCCCTGGTCGAGACGTTCGGCGCGCGTTCCTGACGTTGCTCGAGGCCCGCCGGCTCAGGACTGCTGCTGGCTGAGGATCTCGACGCGGTCGGCCTTCCAGCCCTCGCTCGTCGTGTGGACGAGTGAGAGCTGCATCACGTAGGTGAACGTCTGACCGGTCGGGTTGTCGTTCGACTGGGTCGTCTGCTCCACTCGCAGGATCGCCGTCGCCTCCGACGGGGACCGGAAGAACACGTCGGGCCCGTCGAGGATCTGGCCACGCGACGACGCAGTGCTCTTCTCCAGCGCGGCGCCGAGCCCCCGCGCGAGCGTGTCCTCGTAGTCCTCGGCGAAGTCGCCCGTGCTCAGCGTCAGGACCTCCTCGGAGACCTCGTCGAGATTGGTCGAGTCGTAGTTCATCAAGAGGTTGACTAGCTCGCCGCTCCGCTCCTCCACGACCGATTTCTCTGCACCGAGGAACGACGCGACCTCGTCCGAGGTGGTGTCACGGCTCTGTGACCACAGGACGGCGAAGGTCGCGGCGAGCGCGGTGGCGAGGACGAGCCCCCCGATCAACAAGGGCACGAGCAGCTTGCGTTTGGGCGCGGGCGCGTCGTCCGTCGCAACGCCGACGGTGAGCGCGCTCTCCTCCGTGGTCATCGAGCCATCTTAGGGGAGCGGTAAGGAAACGCTTCGGGCGCGAGTCGTCAGACGCCGTTTAGGTAGAACAGCGTCCACGACCAGTTCGACATGCGCGCCGGGAGGCTCGGGGTGCCGGTCAAGACGTCGGTGTCCGGGAGGATCCCGGTGAGCGAGCCGGTCGGGGAGCTCCCGGCCTCCGGCTGCGCCGGCGCGTCGTCGCTTGGTATCGAACCGTTCGACAGGCCGCCGAGCAGGCTGGGATCGCCGTTGTTACCGCCCCCGCCGCAGCGGGCCTTCAACGGAGGCTTCTGCTCGGCGCGGTTCTCTGGAACGCGTCGCTGCGTCCCGTAGTCACAGCCTGGGTTGGCGATGTCGGTCACCAGGCCGAACCGGATGAGACCCGTGCGCGGCTCGAACGATCGGCTGACCCGGTTGAGCGCGGACGGCAAGTACTTGAACAAGATCGACAGGTCGTCGACGTGGTTGGCCTGCAGCTCGTTCACGTCGGCGAACGTCGCCAGGAACGCGTCGATATCCGGGCGGTTCTCTCGCAGCAGCGCGAGCACCTCGTCGGACGTGAGGTTCGCGCCCTCCAGCAGGCGACGGAGGTTGGTGGTGTTCTCCGCCAGCGATTGGCTCACCGGCACGAGCTCGCCGATGGCGCGGATGAAGTCCCGCCGGGAGCGGATGAACGCCCCGCCGACGGTGGTCCCGTTCTTCAGGATCCCGATCGTCTCGGGGGAACGCTGCGCGAATAGGTCGGCGAGCTCAGCCGTGGACTCGATGATGCGCGCGATGTCCTGACCGCGGCCCGTGAGGCCGGCCCCCAGGTTGTCGACAGCCCCCTCGAGCGCCTCGGGCGGCACTCCTTCGAGGACGCGCTGGAGGGTCGAGAGGAGCTCTTGCGTGCTGACCGGGATAGACGTGTTCTCCAATGGGATGACGTCGCCGTGCGCGAGGTAGGGCGCGTCGTCGCTCGCGGGCTCGAGCTCGACGAACTGCTCGCCGACCGCGCTCTTGAACATCACCCGCGCGTGAATGTCTTCTTTAGGGATCTGCTGGTCCGACTCGATCAGGAGCTCGATGCGCACGCCCTCGTCGACGACGGACATGTCGCCGACCTGCCCGACGGTGATGCCCCGGTAGGTGACCTCCTGGTTCTTGAACACCCCGCCGGCGTCCGGGAAGATCGCAAACACGCTCATCCTGTCTTGCAGGACGGCCAGCACTTGGGTCGCCATCGCGTACGACAGCCCGGCGCCGAGGACGAGGAACGCGGCGACGTTGATCCAGATGCGGGTCTTGGGTGCGATCGCCATCAGCCGTTCCCCCTTACAGGGCGGTTCAACAGGTAATCGAGGTCGTTGCGGGCCTGCGTCCCGCCGTTCGCGTCCGGGTCGTCGTTTTGGTCGGACTGCGGGCACGTCTCGCCTTGCTGATCCATCTCGGGAACCGCCTGGCAGACGTCGAGCTGCAGGTAGTCGCCGGGCATGCTCTCGGGGAACCAGTCGCTGAACGTCGCCAGCGTCGTCAGCGTCTTCCTCAGGTTCTCGCTATTGGCGACCACCGTGCGTAGGACCGGCCGGAGGTCGGCGAACTGCTCGTTCAGCCCGCCTTCCGTGGCGTTGAGGAGTTGCACCGAGATCTTCGAGAACCGGTCGAGGGCGAACAACAGATCGGTCAACGCGTCCTTCTGGTCGGCCAGCACGCTCGACGATCCGGCGAAGGTTCGCAGGAACCTCGTCAGCACCGGCGAGTCGCTGAGGATCGTGCGCGCGACCGCGTCGAGGTTGTCTATGGACGCCGCGATCTGACCGCGCCGGCCGTTGAGCGTGTCGGTGAACGAGTGCAACCGGCTCAGTACGTTGCGCAGATCGCCCACATGGCCCTTGAGGATCTTCGCTTGCGACGACGTGAACTGGTTGAGCTTCTCGAGCTCGCCCGTCCCGAGGATCGACGAGAGCTCACCGAAGACCTCTTCCAGCTCCACGGACTTGCCCGTCTGGTCGAGGCCGATGATGGCGCCGTCCTCGAGGTAGGGCCCGGTCAACGACTGTGGCTGCAGGTCGACGAACTTCTCCCCGAGCAACGACGTCGTCCGGATCACCGCGCGCACGTCGGACGGAATTTGCTCCCCGGGATCGAGGCACATCGTCACCTGTGCCTCCCACCCCTCGAGCTGGATGTCCTTGACCGATCCCACGACGACGTCGGACGACTGCACGTTCGAGTTCTTGACGAGGTCGCCGACCTGCTCGAACTTGCCTATGACCTCGGTGCCGTCGCACTCGCCGGCGATGCCGACCAGCGCGCACGACGACGTCACAATCGTTACCGTGAGCGCTGCTGCGACCAGCATCGCGCGCCTCACGATCCGACCCCCAGGAAGCCGAGGAACCCGCCGAACCAGTTCCCGAGGCCCTCGAGCGGCGTGTCCGACGGCGACGCAGGGGCCGCGCCCGCGCCGGCGGCGCTGCCCTGCAGGTCGTCGTCGTCATCCGGCCGGATGCTCGGAAGGTCACCCACGCCGGGAAGCTCGTCGAGCAGGCCGCCCTCGCCGGCGATCGCGTCGCCGAGCTCCTCGCACTTCTTTGCGAGCTTCTTGAGCTTCTTCTTCAGCGGCTTGGTGACCTCGTTCTGGATCTCCGGCGGAAGGCCGACGTCCTCGATCTTGCGTACCTGCTTGCGGACCTTCTTCACGCCCTGCTTGCAGTTCAGCTTGAGATCGGGCAGATCGATCAGCGGCGGTGCCTCGGTCGGAGCCGGGGCCGGCTGCGCGCCCGTCCCGGGAGTCGGAAGCGGAGGTATCGGCGGTCCGCCACCGCCGGTCGCCATCTCGCAGATCTCGAGCAGGATGTCCTTGAGCGGGCTGTCGGGAAGGTCTTCGATCGCGTCGCATTGCAAACGTGCGCTGTCGTTGTTGCGGACGTCGATGTCGGAGTGATCCGGGTTGTAGGCGTTGGTGATGCCCTCGCCGAGCACCGGGAGCCACGTAAGTGACTCACTGACCGACGCGCGGTTCTTCAGGACCTTGCGCAACACGC
>DATBND010000207.1:0-16148 GCA_036554505.1 Actinomycetota bacterium
ACGCACACCGAGAAGGACGGGACCTTCACGAACACCCAGCGACTCCTTCAATGGCATCACGCTGCGGTCGCGCCTCCGGGTGACTGCCGCAGCGAGCTCCACTTCGTGTTCCACCTCGGCCGGCGGTTAAAGGAGCTGTACGCAGGCTCGCCGGAACGTAAGGACAGGCCCCTGCTCGACCTCGAGTGGGACTACCCGACTGCCGGGCCCCGCGACGAGCCGGACGCCCAGGCCGTGCTCGCGGAGATCAACGGCTACGACGTCGCGTCCCGACGGCCGGTGTCGAGCTTCACCGAGCTCGCCGACGACGGCTCGACCGCGTGCGGCTGCTGGATCTATTCGGGGAGCTACGCCGGCGGCGTCAACCAGACCGCGCGCCGCACGCCCGGCCGCGACCAGTCGTGGGTCGCGCCGGAATGGGGCTGGGCGTGGCCGGCGAACCGGCGCATGCTCTACAACCGGGCGTCGGCGGATCCGGACGGCAAGCCGTGGTCGGAGCGCAAGCGTTACGTGTGGTGGGACGAGGACCTCGGTGAGTGGGCGGGTGAGGACGTCCCCGACTTCCTCGTCGATCGCCCACCGTCGTACCGGCCCGGCGACGGCGCGACCGGAACCGACACGATCTCCGGAGTCGACCCCTTCATCATGCAAGGCGACGGCAAGGGATGGCTCTACGCACCCAACGGCCTGCTCGACGGGCCGCTCCCCACGCATTACGAGCCGCACGAGTCCGTGGTGTCGAACGCGCTCTACGCCCAGCAGGCGAACCCGGCCCGTGTCCAGTGGCGCCGGCGTGACAACCCGTACCACCGACCCCACGACGATCCCGACTATCCCTACGTCATCACTACCTACCGCCTCACGGAGCACCACACCGCGGGCGCCATGTCGCGCTGGCTTGCGTGGCTGTCCGAGCTCCAGCCCGAGATGTTCTGCGAGGTGTCGCCCGAGCTAGCTTCCGCGACGGGGCTCGCCAACGGCGGGTGGGCGACGGTCACTACGGCCCGCGGCGAGATCGAGACGCGCGTCCTCGTGACGAGGCGTCTCGCGCCGCTGCGCGTCGGGGGCCGAGAGATCCACCAGATCGGGCTCCCCTACCACTGGGGCTCGCGCGGCCTCGTGACCGGGGACGCGGCCAACGAGCTGATCTCGTTCGTCGCCGACCCGAACGTCTCGATCCAGGAATCGAAGGCGTTGACGGGCGACATCCGCCCGGGCCGGCGCCGGCGGGGGCACAAGGGGGGGCCCGACCGAATCGACACAAGCGGCGGATCGGCTCGGCGAGACGCCGAAGAGAGCTAGTGACAAAAAAGGGCTTCTTCACCGACACCACGGTGTGCATCGGCTGCAAGGCGTGCGAGGTCGCGTGCAAGGAATGGAACGAGCTCCCCGACGACGGGTTCGTCTTCACCGGGATGAGCTACGACAACACGGCCGCGCTCGGGGCATCCACCTGGAGACACGTGTCGTTCGTCGAGCGGCCCGCCGCGCTCCAGACCCAGGACACCGGCCTCGGCGAGTTCTCGTGGCTGATGATGTCCGACGTCTGCAAGCACTGCCAGAGCGCCGGATGCCTCGAGGCATGTCCGACCGGCGCGATCGTGCGCACGGAGTTCGACTCGGTCTACGTGCAGCCCGACATCTGCAACGGCTGCGGGTATTGCGTCGTGGGATGTCCCTTCGGAGTCATCGACCGGCGCGCCGACGACGGTCGGGCGTGGAAGTGCACCCTGTGCTACGACCGGCTCAAAGGCGGGCTCGAGCCAGCCTGCGCGAAGGCGTGCCCCACCGACTCGATCCAATTCGGGGACCTCGACGAGCTGAGACAACGCGCCCAGGCTCGTGTCGAGGAGCTCCACGACCACGGGCTCACGGACGCGTACCTCTACGGTGCCGACGCCGCGTCCCAACCCGGGACGGGTGGCCTGAACGCGTTCTTCCTGCTGGTCGACGAGCCCGAGGCCTACAACCTCCCGCCCGAACCGGCGGCTCCGTCGAAAAGGGCCGGGAGGTCGTGGCTGTCGATGGCGGCCGCCGGTCTCGCGATGGCCGCGGCCGCGGCGCTCGCGGTCGCAGTGGGCGAGAAGAGGTAGACGACGGACGTCGACGGCGAGGGCCGGACCTATTACGACCGGCCCCTCCTGAAGGAGCCGGTCTGGATCTGGGCCGTGCCCGCGTACTTCTACGCCGGCGGGGTCGCCGGCGCGGCCGCGGCATTGGGGGCGCGCGCATCACGGTCGCCGCGGCTCGGCCGCCTGGCGGCGCGCTGCCGCGCCCTCGCCGCCGGGGGCACGATCACCGGGACGGCACTGCTGATCCACGACCTCGGCCGGCCCGAGCGCTTCCTCAACATGCTGCGCGTGTTCCGCCCGTCGTCGCCGCTCAACGTGGGGTCGTGGGTCCTCGCCGGTGCGAGCGGCAGCGCGGCCGCCGCCGCCGTGACCGGGGGGCGCGGCGCGCTCGGGAGGGCGGCCGAGCAGATCTCCGGCGCGCTGGGTCTGCCGCTCGCCGGCTACACCGGGGTGCTCTTGACGAGCACGGCCGTGCCCGTGTGGCAGGAGGCGGGTCGCGCGCTACCCGTCCTGTTCGTCGCGTCGGCCGTGACGGGGGCCGCGTCCGCGCTCGAGCTGATGGACGCGCACGAGCCGGAGCAACGCGTGGTCCACGTGTTCGCCACCACCGGCCGGCTCGCCGAGCTCGGGGCGGCCCTGTGGCTCGAGCGCGAGGCGGGCCGCGTCGAGCGCGTCGGGCGCCCGCTAAAGGAGGGCGTGTCGGGAGCGCTGCTGCGCCTGGCCAAAACGGCGACGATCGGCGCGCTGGCGGCGTCGTTTCTCGGGAGACGATCGCGCGGGGCCCGCAGGCTCGCCGGGGCGCTCGGCACGATCGGCGCGGCGGCGACCAAGTTCGGAGTCTTCTACGCGGGCCGGCCCTCGACGCTGGACCCGAGAGCCGTGTCCGACTCGCAGCGGGGGGCTGCATCCCCGAGGCTAGACTCGGACGGTGGTTGACAAGGCCCCGCTAAGACCCGCGGATGAAGTGACCCAGTACGGTCGAGTAACCGACCAGCACTCCGGCTTTAAGTGTCAACCGCCGGAGGGAGAATCGAGCCTCTGATCCTGGGGAGGGTCAGCAGACAGGTCGCCGTTCTTCGCGTTCTGCCGTTCCGCAACGGCCGCATACGGGAGGACGATGCCGTCCGATACTCCACTGTCGGGAAGCTCATCGCCGCCGGATTTGTCGTAAAACGCCGACCTTTGGCCTGGTTTCCTGAGCACCTCGAAGTTGAGTACCACGCAACGTGGGGACGATGATACGTGTGAACGTTTCCAATCCTGCTTTGGAGAGATCGTGACCCAGAAAGCGGAAAATGGCTGACCAGATCAAAATCCAACAGTCAGCTCCCCCATGGACGCCTACCGACGATGCCCGCATCGTCGAAACGTTCCTGCACTACGACTTTCCTCGTGCTGGGATCATTGAGCAAGAGGGCAACGAGTACCTCTTCAGCTGCCTGGACGAATACCGCGCGCTGAGCCTCTGGGCGTACGTCTTGATCGAGGTGGGCGACGCCGACCTCCTTCGAAAGTCGCCAGAGCAGACGATCGATTACTTTTCGAACACAGGAAAGCCGGTTTCACTGGCCCTGGCAAACGAGGAACGCGGGATAACGGCCACCGCGACATACATGGCAACGGACAGGCCCTTTCTGGGGTCCGCTCTTTTCTCCATGGCCGAAGCAGTGTCGGATATCCGCGACCACCTCTCCGAAGGCGGTTTGCAAGCTGCGACCGGATAGGCGTACATAGGCGACCGGACCTCAGGTCACCCCTGCTCCTCGCGCAGGCCCTCGACGTAGCGGTGGAACGCGAGATGGTCCGAGCTCAGCGTCTCGGTCGCGCCGTCCTTCGTGAGCGTGACCGTGTCCATCGGGCCGCCCGGAGCGCCGCGGTCCTCGGCGATCTCGGTCACCTCCCAGCCCTCGTCGATCATCGTGCGCAGACGTTCGAGCTCGGGGTCGTCTCCCCATCCCGCCATAAGTCGTGTCTCCTCATAGACGTGTATCGGTCGGTCGCATCATGGCCCGGCGGCGCGAACCTAGCCGGGGTTGGCACCGTATAAGAAGGCAGATATCGCTGCTAACCTGAATCGTCAGCTTGCTGGCCGACCTCGCCGAGCGGGAGCTATCCGTACATGAAGAAGACCACCACCAGGTCCACCTCGAAGTCCGCGTCGAAAACGACCAGCGCGGCAGCTCCAAGGGACTTCTCGGATTTCCAGGTCTCGTTCGAGCGCATCGCCGGCAACGTCGAGCGCGTCATCCAGGGCAAGGGCGAGGTCGTTCGCCTCACGCTCGTCGCGCTCATGGCGGAGGGCCACGTCCTCATCGAGGACGTCCCCGGCGTCGGCAAGACGATGCTGGCCAAGGCCATGGCCCGCTCGATCTCGTGCACGTGGCGGCGCATCCAGTTCACGCCCGATCTGCTCCCCACCGACGTCACCGGCGTCAACGTGTGGGACCGCTCGACGGGCGAGTTCCAGTTCAAGCCCGGCGCCGTCTTCGCCAACATCTGCCTCGGCGACGAGATCAACCGGGCGTCGCCGAAGACCCAGTCCGCTCTCCTCGAGTGCATGGAAGAGCGCCAGGTCACGGTCGACGGGATGACCCACCCACTCGAGGCCCCCTTCATGGTCATCGCGACCCAGAACCCGATCGAGCACGAAGGGACCTACCCGTTGCCCGAGTCGCAGCTCGACCGCTTCCTCATGCGCCTCTCGGTCGGCTACCCGAACCGGGCCTCCGAGCTCGAGATCCTCGACACGCACGGCCAGAGCTCGTCGCTCGAGCAGCTCGAGCCCGTGGCCGACGCGAACGACGTGAACGTGCTGATCAAGATGGCGCGCGAGGTCCACGTCGCCCCGAGCCTCAAGCGCTACATCGTCGATCTCACCGAGGCGACCCGGGACCATCCCGACGTCTACCTCGGGGCCAGCCCGCGCGCATCGCTCTACCTGCTCAAGGCGGCGCGTGCGTTCGCCGGGAGCCGGGGCCGGGACTACGTCGTGCCCGACGACATCCAGGACCTGGCGACGCCGGTGCTGGGCCACCGCGTGCTCCTCTCGCCGGAGGCGCAGATGCGCGGAGACAGCTCCGAGAACGTCCTCCAGACGATGCTCGGACGCGTGCCGATCCCCGCGCGCGAGCAGGCCTAACCGTTCCTCGCTCCTGACGCAGGACCGAACTAACAGAAGGTGAGCACCTAGTGCCGACGCTACGAGGTTGGCTGGTCGTCTCGATCGGGGCCGTGATCCTGGCGATCGGGCGCGTCCTCGGCTCGATCGCAGTGATGCAGGTGGGCGTCGCGCTCATCGCCCTCGTCGCGATCGCGATGGCGGTCATCAAGCTCGGTCGCCACGAGCTGGAGGTCACGCGCACCGCCAGCCCTCCACGCGTCGCAGCCGGCCACCCGGTGACGGTCACGGTAGAGGTGGCGAATCGTGGGCGGGGCGCGGCCCCCCTGCTGCTCCTCGAGGATCGGGTGCCCGTGGAGCTCAGCGGACGCGGCCGCTTCGCCATCCAGGGGATCGAGCCCGGCGGGACCAGATCGGACTCCTACGAAGTCCGTCCGTCCCGGCGCGGGCGCTACGAGATCGGACCGATGACGATCTCCTACGTCGACCCGTTCGGCCTCGCGTCGCGCTCGGCCGAGGCAGCATCCACCGCAGCATTCCTCGTCCGCCCCCGAGTCGAGACGCTCGCGCTCCCGCGCGACCTGGGCGAGCGCCGGAGCCTGGCGGTGTCCGCCCTACGGCAGCCGACCGGCAGCTCGGGCGAGGACTTCTACACGCTGCGTGAATACGTCGAGGGAGACGACCTCAAGAGGATCCACTGGCCGTCGACGGCCAAGCGCAACCGCTACATGATCCGCCAGGAGGAGACCCCGTGGCACACCCGCGCCACGGTCGTGTTCGACGACTCCGCGGCGCATCACGGAGGGTATGGCGAGGGGTCGTCGTTCGAGCGCACGGTCGAGGCGGCCGCGTCGCTCGCCGACCTCTACCACCGAACCGGATACAGCTACCGTCTGGCGGGCGCGCACAACCCGGGCCTGCCGTCGGCCCGGGGAGCCGATCACGTGCAGCGCTGCATGGATCTCCTCGCGACGATCGACACCACCCCCGCAGCGCGTCCCGACGACGCCGTGCTCGCTCGACTCGCCGAGATCGAAGGCGGAACGAGTGCCGAGGGTGCCCTGATCTTCGTCGGCGGATCGCTGCGCGGCGAGGTCGCAATCGCGTTGACACGATGCCGCAGACGTTTCAAGCAGGTCGTCGCGGTCAGCTTCCCGGCGCACCGGTTCGGGAGCGAGGCGACGAAGCAGCGCTGGGCAGGCGAGCAGCAGACCGTGGAGGTCGCCCGGCTCCTCGCACGCTCGGGCGTGCGCACCGTCGTGCTCGGTCCCGGCGAGAGCTTCGCGAGCGGATGGGCGACCTTGTCGCACGTCCGGCAGGGAGGGGGTGAGGACTCGTGGGGTCGGAAGCCCGAGCTCGTCTAGGCCTCGTCGCGCTCCTCGCCGTCTCGCTGATCTCGTTCTCGCAGCTGTTCCGCCACGGTGACTACCTCGGCCCCATCGCGCTGGGCATGGTCATCGCCGGCGCGATCGTGATCCTGATGCGCCGGCTGGGCTCCGGCATACCGGCAACCCTCCTCGTCTCGGCCGGTGCCCTGTACTGGTACGTGTCGGTCGTGTTCCAGGCCCCCAAGACGTTCTACGGGCTGCCCACCCTCGCGACCGGGCGGGGGCTGCTCGACTCGATGCAGTTCGCGTACGACAAGAGCTACATCGACTTCGCACCCGTGCCGACCCGCCCCGGCTACGTCATCGTGACGATCGCGGCAATGTGGCTCGCGACCACGATCGGCGAGATCGCGACGTTCCGGCTCCGACGGCCGCTTCTCGCAAGCCTGTTGCCGGTCACGCTCGTGACCTTCCTGCTGGTCGTGGGGACGGGAGCCGGGGCTCAGTTCTTCGTCGTGCTGTTCATCGCGGCGCTTCTCACGTACTGGGGCCTGGAGTCGGCGCACCGCCTGCGGTCGTGGGGCAGGTGGATGTCGACCTGGTCTCACCTCAAGAGCGATGCCCCGACCACCATCGCGGGCGGGATCGCCCGCAAGATGGGCGCGTCGTGCGTGGCCGCGGCCATAGTCGCTCCGCTGTTCCTCCCCTATCTGGGGACCGGCGGCATCACGTGGCGCAACGCGACGGGCGGCCCGGGCGACGGCGCCGGCGGCATCGGGACGGCCGTCGACCTCCTCGCGTCGATCACTCCCGAGTCGATCCAGCAGACGAGCGCCGTTCTCTTCGAGGTAGAGGCAAAGGACATCCCCAGCGACGCTCCCGTGTACTGGCGCCTTGCGTCGCTGAGCCGGTTCGACGGGACGACGTGGCGCCCCGGCTCGGCTGAGCTCGAAGAGAGGGTCATCGACGGCGTGGTGCCCAGCCTGCTCGGTCCGCCTCCGAAACGAGCATCGGCCGTGGTGACCCAGGAATTCCAGATCGTGGACCTCGGAGGCACTCACCTCCCCGCGGCGGTCCACCCGATCGACATCTCCTACGACAAGAGCGAATTGCTTCGAGTCGACCCCGAGAGCGGCGACATCGGAATGAACCCCGTGGTCCAGGGCGGTGCGCAATACACGGTGACCTCGCGTGTGCCCACCCCGACCTATGCGCAGCTGCAGCAGGCCGACACCGTTGCGCCGGGACCGGCGTATGACGCCCCTTTGCCCGACCCGCTCTCCTCCGACGTCGAGGCGCTGCGGGACGCATGGATCGCCGATGCCGACACGTCGTTCGAGGCGCTCATCGCCATCCAGAACGAGCTGAGGGAGTTCACCTACACGCTCGAGGTCGAGGCGGGCGCGTCGACCGACCAACTCACTCGCTTCCTGACCGAGACGAGGGAGGGCTATTGCCAGCAGTTCGCCGCCGCGTTTGCCGTGCTGGCTCGCTCGCTCGGCTATCCCGTGCGTGTCTCGATCGGGTTCCTCCCCGGCACCGTCGAGGACGAGAACGTGCCCGGTCGGTTCACGATCCGCGGCGCAGAGACCCACGCGTGGCCCGAGGTGCACTTCGAGGACTACGGATGGATCCCGTTCGAGCCCACACCCCGCAACATCGCGCCCCCGCCCGCGTACACGACCAACGTCGACACGAACCTGCCCCCCGACGCGCGCGCTCGTAACGGCGGCGGCAACGCGCAACAAGGCGCCGGACACCGCTTCGCCGACGGCACGTTCGCCGACCCGTTCCAAGCCGGCGACCCGGGCGAGGCCCCCGACGGCGCCCCCGCGGGAGAGCGCGACCAGAGCCCTGCGTGGCGCCCGGCGTTCACCAGGCTGCTTCTCGTTCTCGTCGCGCTGGCGCTGGTGTGGCTGGGGGGCGTCCCCGCGATCAAGAACGCGCGCGTGCGCAGGCGCTATCGCGCCGCGACCACGCCGCGCGCGCTCGTGGGGGCGGCGTTCACGGAGTTCCAGGACGAAGCGACCGAGCTCGCCGTCCGCAAGCGCCCGGCCGAGTCCGCGATCGCCTACGCCGAGCGCGTGGCGTCGCTGGGAGTCGTGCCTCGGACCGCCACGGCGCGCCTGGCGCGGCTGTACGAGACGGCCGAGTACTCGACGCACGAGATCGAGCCCCGCCAGGCCGAGGAGGCGCGCCGGATCGCGGCCCAGCTCCGCGCGTCGTTGTGGCGCACCGCCAGCCTCGCCCGTAAGGGACGGCGCCTTTTCTCCGCGGCCGAGCTGCTCGCCGCGCGCCCAGAGGGCAGGCTGCTCGCTCGTCTGCGGCCGGCGACGGCCGCCGGTCTAACGCGCCGCTTGTAGGCGGCGAACGGCGGTCGGGTCGAGGTCCTTTTCGAGCGTGGACTCCACCCGCCGCAGCGCGGTGATGAACTCCTCGCGGTCGTAGAGATACTCCGCCACCTTGCCGTCCACGCTTCGAGCGATCTCGTCGATCGCGAGAAAGAACGCCATCTGGCCTTCCTTCAACGCGTCGAGAAGCTCGCCGTCGGTGTGGCAGATCTTGAAGATGCTCTGCCCGTCGGTCACGAGCTTGACCTCGGACAGGTGCTCCTCCAGACCTGCGCGCTTACGCAAGTAGTCATACGCACGACGCACGCGCTGGAGGCTCATCCCTCCGTCGAGAAGCGAGCGAACCACCTTCAGCGCGACCAGGTCGCGAAAGGAGTAGAGACGTCTTACGCCGGGACGGCCGCGAGTCGACTGAACCGACGGACGAACGAGACCTATGCGGTCCCAGTAACGAAGCTGGTGTGCTGTGCAACCAGTAAAACGGGATGCCTGATCTGCCGTGAAACCTTCCATTAGGCCGCGCGAACCTCCCCCGGACAACGCTCGAGCATTTTCTCTGAACTGAGCCCGCCTCGAGGTTCGCCTGCTGGGGAAGAAACCTCTCGGCCCCGCTGTGCAACTTGAGGAATCTAGCGCGCATGCTCGCGCCGCGACAAGCCCCGCAGGGCAATCACTTGCGAATTACCGGAAAAGTTTTTTCACCTCGGGAAACGCGTTCGACAAACGTTGTCCGGCAATGCCAAAAAGGCGCGTCCTCAGCGCTTCCTGTAACGCTGGCGCAGCCGCTCTTCCCACCCTCCGAGTCGCTGCGCGAAGCGTTGCCGGGGGTCGGGACCGGAGCGGCGCTCGGTCGCAAGGACGCGCAGAGCCCCCGCTATCAACACGATCCCCGCCACCATCAGACCGAACGCGAGCACGCCGATGCCGACGGCACCGGAGAAGAAGAACGAGATGAGCATGATGAATCCGCCGACGAAGAGAGCGACGCCGAGCTTGATCCGGCGAAGCTCGTCCATAGGTGGTCCTGGCTGACGGACGGTGCGCGCGAAGCCGGGGTCCTCCTCGTGGAGGTTCTTCTCGATCTCGTCGAGGATGCGCTTCTCTCGCTCGGACAGGGGCACGGTGACTCGATTATAAGGAGCGGGGCTCCCAATCGAGGTTCGTGCGGGAACGATTCTTCTAACGATCGAGCAGCGCGGCCGGGCCCACCGAGTCGTCTCCGAACCGCTGCCTGATCGAGTCGATGGCGCCGGTCGCCTCGCGCCAGCCCGGACGCGCCGGTGCCAGTAGATCGAGCTGATTCCGAGGAGGGCCGGGCGCGACCCCCGACACGCTGACGCCGAGGAGCCTGATGCGCGGACGCTCGACGGGAACGCTGTCGAACAGGCTCTTCGCGACGGCGTAGATCTCGGCCCCCGCGTCGATCTCGTCGGGCAGGGTGCGCGAGCGAGTGATCGTCTTGAAATTCGAGAAACGCACCTTGAGGGTGACGGTTCGCCCGCACAGCCCCTTGGCTCGGAGCCTCCCGGCGGTCCGCTCCGACAGACGAAGCACCTCGCGCAATATGTGAGGCCGTGCGTCGAGGTCGGCCGCGAACGTCTCCTCGGAGCCCACCGACTTGGACGGTTCGTCGGGCACCACCCGACACTCGTCCCGTCCGTTGGCCAACGCGTACAGATGTGATCCGAGCGCGTCGCCCACCGCGCGCTCCAGCGTCCGCCGGGAGATCGTCGCGATGTCGCCGACCGTCTTGAGGCCGAGCCGGCGGAGGACCTCGGCGGTCTGCTCCCCCACGCCCCACAGCGCGTTCACGGGAAGCGGATGGAGAAACGACTCGACCTCCTCGGGCTCGACCACGAGGTGGCCGTCGGGCTTGGCCGTCGTCGACGCGAGCTTTGCGAGGAACTTGTTCGGCGCGACTCCGACCGTGCACGTGAGCCCCAGCTCGCCGATCGCCTTCTTCACCTTGACGCCGATCTCCGAGGGAGAGCCGAACAGCTTCACCGAACCTCCGACGTCGAGGAAAGCCTCGTCGAGCGAGATCGGCTCGACCAACGGAGTGAAGGTGAAGAAGACGTCCCTGATCTTTCTCGAGTAGTCCTGGTACGCCTCGAAGTCGTTGGACAGGAAGATCGCGTGGGGGCAGAGCCGGCGAGCCCTGATGGTGGGCATCGCGGAATGGACTCCGAAGGCCCGGGCTTCGTAGGACGCCGACGTCACGACGCCGCGGCCCCCTTGACCTCCGACGATCACCGGCTTGCCTTTCAGCGACGGGTCCTTAGCGACCTCCACCGACGCGTAGAACGCGTCCATGTCGACGTGCAGGATGGGTGTGGTGACCGTCACTCGCTCAGACTAAGCCCGGCCCTGAAGGATGTGAGGTAGACCAGAGCCATGGCTCCCAAGGACGTCGAGGAGATCGTCGTCTCGCGCAAGCGGGTGAAGGTCTCGAACCGCGCGAAGGTCTTCTACCCGGACGCCGGCTTCACGAAGGGCGACATGATCGAGTACTACCGGGCGGTCGCCCCCACGCTGGTCCCCCATCTGAGGAACCGAGCGGTGACGCTCAAGCGCTATCCCGACGGCGCCGAGGCCGGGTTCTTCTACGAGAAGCAGTGCCCCAAGCACCGCCCCGAATGGGTGCGCACGGTCACCGTCCCGAGGAAGGACGGCAAGCCGATCGCATACTGCGTGGGCTGGGACCAGGCGACGCTCGTGTGGATGGCGAACCTCGCGTCGATCGAGCTCCACACCTCGCTGGCCAAGGCGTCGAACGTAGGCCGGCCGACCGCGCTCGTCTTCGACCTGGATCCCGGCCCCCCGGCCGACATCCTCGACTGCGGCGAGGTCGCGCTCGCGATCAAGAAGGTGCTCGCCAAGGCGGGCCTCGAGTGCTGGGCGAAGACGTCGGGCTCCAAGGGGATGCAGCTCTACGTCCCGCTCAATACAGCGGTCACGTTCGAGGGGACGAAGCGCTTCGCGCTGGCGCTCGCGCAGCACATGGCGGCCGCCGAGCCGGACCGGATCGTGACGACGCAGGCCAAGGTCGAACGGGCGGGCAAGGTCCTCATCGACTGGAGCCAGAACGACGACCACAAGACCACCGTGGCCGTCTACTCGCTGCGGGCCAAGCAGCGCCCGACCGTGTCGACCCCGCTGGAATGGAGGGAGGTCACGGCGGCGTGCAAGAAGGGGGATGCAGGACGGTTGTCGTTCGAGACGGACGAGGTGTTGGCCCGCATCGACAAGAAGGGCGACGTCTTCGAGCCCGTCCTGAAGGTCAAGCAGAAATTGCCGGCGACCTTTCCGCGTTGACCGCGACAACGACTCGAGGCGAGCCAAGGGGGCGACGAAATGGAGTACAGGACGCTGGGCCGGACGGGGGTGCAGGTGAGCGTGCACTGCCTGGGAGCGATGATGTTCGGGACGTGGGGCAATCGGGACCACGACGACTCCATCCGGATCATCCACAAGGCTCTCGATTCCGGTATCAACTTCGTCGACACCGCCGACGTCTACTCCGCGGGCGAGTCCGAGGAGATCGTCGGCAAGGCGCTGAAGGGCCGGCGGGACGACGTCGTGCTCGCCACGAAGTTGCACGGCCAGATGGGAGAGGCGCGCAACATGCGCGGCAACTCGCGCCTGTGGATCATGCGTGAGGTCGAGGCGAGCTTGAAGCGTCTCGGGACCGACCACATCGACCTCTACCAGCTGCATCGGCCCGACGAGCACACGGACCTCGAGGAGACGCTTTCGGCACTCGACGACCTCGTACGTCAGGGGAAGGTCCGCTACATCGGGTCGTCGACTTTCCCCGGGTGGCAGATCGTGGAGGCGCACTGGATCTCCGAGCGCCGCGGTCTGACGAAGCTTGCATGCGAGCAGCCGCCGTACTCCATCTTCGTGCGCAGTATCGAACGTGACCTGCTTCCGGTGACCCAGCGCTACGGGATGGGCGCGATCGTGTGGAGCCCTCTCGCCGGAGGGTGGCTGACCGGCAAGTACCGCCGCGACGCCGCGATCCCCGAGGGCTCACGCGCAGATCGCTTCGCGAAGGCCGGCCATCCGGTGGCGCGCCGGTTCGACCTCGACCGGCCGGGCAACCAGCGAAAGCTCGACCTCGTCGACTCGCTCGCGGTCGTGGCGGACAAGGCGGGGATCTCGCTCACGCACATGGCCAACGCATTCGTGCTCGCGCATCCCGGCGTGACCTCGTCGATCATCGGGCCGCGCACGATGGAGCAGCTCGACGACCTGCTCGCCGGCGCAGACGTGCGGCTCGACAACGACACGCTCGATGCGATCGACGATCTCGTCCCGCCCGGCGAGCTCGTCGAGGCCTCCGACCGTGGGTGGGAAGAGCCGTGGATGACCCCGGAGGCCCGCCGGATCCGCTGACAGCGCGGCTGCATAGGCGATCTGCAGACCTAGAGTCACTGAACTGTAGATAAGACGTCAACGAGGGCATGGCGGGAGCCCAGCCGGGTACTAGAGAACGAGGGGCCGTCCCCGGCAACAATGCAGGCTTGCGAGTCGGGCGGCAAGGGATGGATAGCGACCAGGCGGGTACTCTCTTTCAGGTTCTTGCGGCAGCGGTGGCGATTACCGGAATTGTCAGCGGACTGCTGGTCCACCGGCGCAGCAAGAAACACGACGGCC
This sequence comes from Actinomycetota bacterium, assembly GCA_036554505.1. GTDB lineage: Bacteria > Actinomycetota > CADDZG01 > CADDZG01 > WHSQ01 > DATBND01. The sequence goes on from DATBND010000207.1 coordinate 13,529, forward strand.
GCTACTCGATCCTTCCTTTACTACTGATCATCGCGGTGGCCCTGGTGAGCATCGCCGTTCTGCATGTCCTGATCGGGAGCCTGATCCAGGAAATCCCGAGAGCCGGCCTCTGGGCAGAAGGAACCATCTCAGCTCTCCCTAGCAGCGTCGTCGCGCTCGGAACTACCTTCTTGACCGTGTGGGCAGTGTTGTGGACTGCCAAGACCTCGCTGGAGGTGGGCTCGCGGGGACGGGAGCGGGACCAAGCCGAAGCTCGACGGTTTGAGATTCGGGAAGTGATGAACCAGCTCGACAAGCTCGAAGCCCTGTTGGAGCCGATCAGCGAGAGGTGGTTGGGCCCCCGAGCGACGCGCGCGAAAGAGGTGTGGCGTGTCATAACTGAGACCTGGGACGATCTCCTGGACGGGGCACTTGACCAGGCTGACACCTCCCAGAGCCCTAACGCCGAGCAGGGGAAACATCCCGGAAGTGTCCATCAAGTGACGTTGCCGGCCGATCCGAACGTCTTCTTGTCGTGGGGGGACTTCAGTGCAAGTGATCCGGGATGCGTCCACTTCCAAGCCGCGGTCTATCCGAAGTTGCCTCTCTTCTATGAGAGAGCGCAGAGCGTGGCGGTCAATCAGCCCACCGCGGCCGCACACGTCCGTAGCCTCCTCACGGAGCTCGCGGCCAACCTCGACCGCTACGGTCTACCGACGACTGAATTACTCGTAGACGCGCGGTTGCTATCGCTCTTTTACCCGGAGGTCTATCCGAAACAAGATGAAATGGAAGGCCGCGGAGTTCTCGCCAAGAACCTGGCGTGGGTCGGCGTGATAAACATCGCGGAAAGCCGCTGGGCCGAGGACTACATCAAACGGGCCACGGCCCACGGCATCTTCGTCGAACGGCCTTGGTCCCTCACTCAGGGTTCCCGGATCTGGGACTCGGCCAAGAAGGCGCGGGACTACAGAACCACTCTCAAGGGCCTACTCGAGCGAGATTTCGACTTGTCCCACGAAGAGCTAGGGAAGATGTCTCGCCTGGACTTCTGGGATCGGATCTCCAAGGAGCCCAGCTTGCGGGTGCACGCCCCGTTCTCAGGCAAAGAGGAGTCACCGGTCAGCCTCGTGGGACCTTGAGCCTTGCGTCAGCTTGGTCACGTCCATTTTCGAAGTTTCGGGCGTACTCTCGAATGCGTGTGGTTTCCTAGCTGCGGCTCGGAGTACCGTCCCGGCTTCACTCATTGCTCGGACTGTGACGTCGACCTCGTCGCCGAGCCGCCACCGGAGCCCGAGCCAGGGTGACCGAGCACAAGCACTTCGACCCGAGCGGTCTCGGGCCCGAGCTCGTCGAGGCGTACTCGGGCGCGCGCACCGACGCCGAGCTCATCCGGTCGGTCCTCGAAGGCAGCGAGGTCCCGTGCGCGCTGTGGGGCACGGGATCGTCGTACATGCCCGAGATGGGAGCCTCGCTCAGTGCGGTACGGGTGATGGTGCGTCCCGCCGATCTGCAGAGAGCGCGCGAGGTGATCGACGCGGCGGGCGTGGGCGAGCTCGACCTCGTATCGGACGGCGGCTGGGACGCCGACGACGATCCGTTCGACGCTCCCGATCTCGGGACCGACCCCTTCGAGGTGTGGGCCGGAGGCCCACAGGATGCCGAGAGGGTTCGTTCTTTGTTGGAGGAGGACGGGATACCGAGCGCGCTCTGGGCGCCGGCCAGCGGTACTGCGACCGAGCCCGTGCGCGTAGTGACCAGCATGGAGGACGCCGCGCGCGCGATCGACGTGATCGACGCGGCCGGGCTGGGTGAGCTCGACCAGAGCAGCGGAGGGGACGAATCGCTCGCGCTCGCGGACCAGGCTGGGTGGGACCCGCACGCGGGAGACCGGCAGCCATCGGCGATCGACGAGTTCGTCCCGTGGTACTCGCGTCCGTGGGGTCACGTGGTCATGGGCCTCATCGCCCTACTCCTCGTCGTCGCGATGATCGCAACCTACGCGTTGGAATGAGCGACCCGGGAAGAAGGTCGTGCCGTGGTGGAAGCACCCGGCGCTCCCGGCGCTGCTGTCGGCCGCGCGCGTGGTGCTCGCCTTGGGGATCCTCGTGGGCCTCGCGTGCCTGATCTTTGTCGCGCTGGCCGATTAGTCGAGAGGCACGCGCTTCACGGTCACCGCGATGTAGGGGGCGACGATTCCCCCCTTGCTGGCCTTCACTGATTCCACGCTTGCCTCTACCAGAACACTGGAATCGCCAGCGTCGAGCTGGTCCAAGGCATGCGCCAGCGCTTCCTCGTAGGAGAACGCGAGCGACATGCCGGTGGCCTCGTCCGCGTTGCGCGCTTCGACCGATGTCGCAAGCGTGGTCGGGATCGGCTCGACGGTCAGCTCTGTCGTTACCGGGTTGCCGTTTTCCGAGTGATGGAGAACGACACGGCCCACGTCTCCGCCGAAGTCGAACTCCGCCGAGGTCGAATACGGCGTCACGACCGGACAGACAGGCGCGGTGCGGCACCGCTCGAGCACGAACTCCGGCGGGTCGACCTGCAAGAGGTTGCGCGTGATCGAGACGTCCCAGCAAGACTCCGGCATCGTTCCGCGTGCGGTGATGATCAGCCCGGTTCCGGTCGAGAATGCGCG
>DATBND010000271.1:0-3527 GCA_036554505.1 Actinomycetota bacterium
CAGGTCCGCGTTCTTCAACCCCGGCGACGAGAGGTTGAGCCCGTAGTAGTAGCCGGCGAGGAAGGGCTGGTATCCGCGCGCGCCGTAGGTCTCCTCGGCGAGGTCGATCTGCCCGGCGGGAACTTCGGCGACGTCGACAGAACCGTTCAAGAAGGGGAGCCACGACGCGGCCGCGTCCGCGAACGGTATGAACCTGATGCCGTCGAGGTCCGGAGTCTGGATGAACCCGGGGAACGAGCGCAGCAACACCTCTTGTCCCAGCGTCCACGTCTGCGCCATCTGAAACGGCCCGTTGCCGATCGGCGATCGCAGGAAACGGTCGATGTCGCGCACCGCGCTCGGCAACACCGGCACGAGCCCCGGATGTGTCAGCACCACCGGGAAGTCCTGATACGGCCGCGACAGCTGGATCACGAGCGTGCTCGGGTCCGGCGTCGACACGCCGGCGAGATGATCGCTCTGGCCGAACTGGTTGACCTCGTCGAAGCCGGCCACCTGCTGCAAGGTGTAGGCGAGGTCGGAGGCATTGCGCTTCTGCGCGATCCGATCGAACGCGTACGAGAACTCCCTCGAGGTGACGGGCGATCCGTCGTGGAACGTCATTCCCGGCCGAAGCTTGAAGGTGAACGTCATCCCGTCCGGCGACGCCTTCCACGACTCGGCCGCCGCCGGCACGACCTCCTCCTCGATCGGGTCCCATGACGTCAGGCCCTCGTAGAGCTGACGGGCGATGAGCTCGGAGGCAGGATCGGAGATGCGCATGGGGTCCAGCGTCGCCGGCTCCTGGATCGCGACCTTCAGGATGTCCGCGTCGGGGGGGAACAGCGGCGCGGACGGAGTCGCCGAGGGCAGGCCGGAGGGGAGCTCGTCCGACGCGCTCGCGCCGGAGCCGGTCGACGCATCCGGTCCCGCGCTCGGCCCGTCGTCCCCCGTGCACGCGGCGAACAGAAGAACGATTGCGACGACGAGCGCCCAGCGGCGCATGGAACTACCCGGGCTCACGAGACGCGTGGAGCCGTCTACCTTCCGAGGCGGAACGCGAGGAGGATGGTCGTCCCGGTGAAGATGATGGCCGTGATGACGGTGATCCGGTCGAGGTTCCGCTCCATGACCGTCGAGCCCATCGCCTGGGACTGCATGCCTCCGCCGAACATCTCCGACACTCCTCCGCCGCGGCCCGCGTGGAGCAGGACGAACAGGATCAACATCAGCGAGACGATCACGTGGATGACGACGAGCACAGCGGTCACTTGAGACACCTCATGTCTTAATGGGTCTGGTCTGGGTCCACAGGGTAGCCTGCCCGGCCCCCAACGTGGGCGGAGCCCTCGCCGCTCAGGGAACCCCCGCCGCCGAGGGGGGAACCCCCGCGATCGCCTACTAGAGCGGGGCTTCCTCCAGGCTGAGGATCCGGAACGGCAACGGCCCCTGGACGATGGGCTCCGCCGCCCACCCCTGCTTGCGCACGATCAGCGTCGGGATGCCGGCGACCCGGGCCTCCTGCGTCATCCGCTGGAGGTAGTTGACGTAGCGGGAGACGTCGGCCCGGCGGAGGACGGCGGGATCCTCTCGAAGGCGGGCGATCCGATCGTCGAGCGGTTTGATCGCCTTGGGGTGGCGCCCGTGGAAGCGCTTGATCCAACGAGGGGTCACCGACGCTTGCTGCGGGGTCCACGTCCGGGTGTCGGTCGTGGGGGCCGACGGGCTCCCCCACATGATCGCGACGGCTCCGCTGCCGCCGAGCTCGGCCATGCGCGCTCCCGCCTGGAGGCCCAGGACCGCGACGACGCACGCTGCCGCGACGTACGGAACCGTCCCCATCGAGCCGAGCGCCACCGCGCCCCTTCGGTCCGACAGGTCGATCAGCCGCTTGACCCGGCGGGCGACCCGCCCTCCGGGAGTCAAGAAGCCTAGGGCGAGTCGTTGCTTGAGGCGCGGCCCCCGCCGGTTCATCTCACACACCTTCAGCAGGCCCGACGCCACCGCGAGCGGGCGCCCGGTGATTGCCGCGGCGCGCCGGTCGGCCTCGAGCTCGCGGTCGGCCGTGAGACGGCGGTACGCGACGTGGGCGAAGGGGTTCCAGGCGACCATGTCCCTAAGGAGCCCTGCGGTGAACACGACGTGGACGTCGTGCGCGTGGAGATGGGCGATCTCGTGGGCGAGGATGCCCTCGAGCTCGTCGGCGTCCAGTTCGTCGACGAGGTCCTTCGAGATCAGGATCCGGCCGCGGCGGCGAGCTCCGACGGCAAACGCCCCCGACATGTGCTCCGGAAGGACGAGCACCTTGGGCGGGTGAGGAAGCCCGGCGTCGAGGGCCAGGCGAGCGACCATCCGGTCGACCCGCGCGTCGGCCAGAGGGGCGCACCGTCCGACGAGCCGGTGCACGAGGATCGCTCCGATCCCGCGGCGCAAGAGCATGAAGCTCGAGACGCCGAGCCCGATCAGGAGCAACCACGGCCCCGCCGATCCCACCAGCGCGTACGGGATGACCCGACGACTTGTGTCATCGGACACGAACAAGAGATGGAGGAGGTCGCCGGAGCGCCCGAACCACGACGTCCCCGCGGGCTTCAGCAATGAGATCTCGGGAAGGACCGCGTGCTCGAACGCGAGCGCCGCGACCAGCGGCACTACGAGCGGAAGGCTTAGGAACACTCCCGACGCGAGCCCGCCGGGCCGGGCGATCAACCGTCTCAGTGCGAGCGCGGCCGGCAGGGTCACCAGTGAGACGGCGAGTATGACCACCCAGGAAGAGTCGGTCTCCAGGGCGAGGATTGTGGGAGCGGCGCTAGTCACCTGTCCCTTCGGCCCTCCGCTGCTCGATGGCTTCCCTCAGCTTGTCGATGACTCGATCGTCCTCCGCTTCGACGCGATCCAGGAAGTAGGTCACCGCGGGATCGGGGAAGCGGGTCACGAGCCAGTCGACCACCGACTTCACCGTCGAGCGGGCGTACTCATCACGAGAGATAAGGGCCGAATAGCGATGAGCGGGCTGGTCCTCTATGCGCCGCAGGAGGCCCTTGTCGGACAGGCGCCCGAGCGTCGTCATCACCGTGGTGTAGGCGATCGAGCGATGGCTCTCGATGGAGTTGTGCACGTCGCGCACGGTCACCTCGCCTCGATCCCAGACGACCTCCATGATGTCGGTCTCGAGGGGGCCGAGCACGTCTGCCAGGGTGTGCTTGCGCCGGGCGGTCACGGAAGGATCGTACGTCTTTTGGAGCACAAGCGGCCGAAAAAAGGCGCTAGCCCCGGGCGAGGCGCACGAGGTTCGGCATGATCTCCGGCCCCCGCAGGTGGCCGAGGCTCCCCCGGCGGGACGCGCTCTCGCCGTAGGTCTCGACGCCGTCCGAGGTCGCGGAGCCCCCTGCGACGAGCAACGGGACCGGACCGTCGGTGTGGGCCTTGCGGGCGCAGCTCGTCGAGTGGTCGGCCGTCACGGCGACGATCGTGCGGCCGAGGTCGAGCTCCCCGAGCACACCGGCGAAGAAGATCGAATCGATCTCCTCGATGCTCGCGATCTTTGC
>DATBND010000275.1:0-2200 GCA_036554505.1 Actinomycetota bacterium
CGGAGTCCGTGGGCGTCGGCCTGTTCAGCTATCCGGTCCTGCAGGCCGCCGACGTCCTTCTCTACCGGGCCGACGGAGTTCCCGTCGGCGAGGACCAGCGTCAGCACATCGAGCTCATGAGGGACCTCGCGGGCCGTTTCAATTCGATGTTCGGGGACACGCTGGTGCTCCCCGAGGCCTACATCCCGCCCGTGGGCGCACGGATCATGTCGCTCGACGACCCCACGGAGAAGATGAGCAAGTCGGCGGGCCGGCCGCTCGCGAGCGTGCAGCTCACCGATCCGCCCGAGGCCATCGCGAAGAAGGTCAAGTCGGCGGTGACCGACTCGGGGCGGGACGTCCGGGCGGACGACGACAAGCCGGCGATCACCAACCTCCTCACGATCTACTCGCTGTTCACCGGGACGACCGTCCCGGACGCCGAGGAGCGCTTCGCAGGGGCCGGCTACGGCGCCTTCAAGGGAGCGCTCGCCGGCGTCCTCGTCGACGCCCTGGCCCCGATCCGGGAGCGCCACGCCGCCCTGATGGCGGATCAGGCCGAGCTCGGGCGGCTGCTCGAGCGCGGCGCGACCCGGGCAGCCGAGGTGGCGGGCGACACCTTGACGGACGTGAGGGCACGGGTCGGCCTCCCCGCCCCGAGCTGAGCCCTCCAAAACCGCCCGCGCCCCCGCTCGGCCCGGTAGGCTCGTTAGCACGATCGGGACGGAGATAGAGACTTGTCGACAAATCCACATGTAGAGCGAGGGCGGACGTGACCTACGAGGTGCGGCTCGACATCTTCGAGGGCCCGATCGACCTCCTGCTCCACCTCATCACCCGCCAGAGGCTCGACATCTACGACGTGTCGTTGGCCGGGATCACCGAGGAGTACCTCGCGGCGGTCGCCGCGCTGGACGAGCTCGATCTCGAGAGCGCGACGGGCTTTCTGGTCGTGGCGGCGACCCTGCTCGAGCTCAAGTCCGCCCGGCTGCTCCCCAGCGGGCCCGTCGGCGAGGGCGATGCCGCTCTGCTCGAGGAGCGTGACCTGCTGCTTGCCCGCCTCGTCGAGTGCGCCACGTACCGCGACGCGGGCGCGTGGATCGCCGCCGGGCTGCGCCGTGGCGAGGACTTCCACGGCCGTGCGGTGACGCTCGAGCCCCGCTTCCTCGAGATCGCCCCCGACCTTCTCGCGAACACATCAACCGTGCACCTCGCCCGGGCCGCGGCGGGCTTGCTGGCGCCCCGACCCGTCCCCGTCCTGGACGTGTCCCACGTGCGGCCGGTCACCGCCTCGGTGGCCGACGCCATCCTGGAGGTCGCGGGACGTCTCAAGGAGTCGTCAAGGGTTTCGTTCGAAGAGCTGTGCGGGCGCTCGGCCGATCGCATCACGGTGGTCGTGCGGTTCCTGGCCCTGCTCGAGCTGTTCAAGGCGGGCGCGATCGAGCTCGAGCAGGCAGAGCGGTTCGGAGACATCACCGCGGCGTGGACGGGCGACGCCGATGCCGAGGAGGTAGTCCACGCCGCCGAGGAGTACGCGATCGAGGGAGGAGAGCGACGGTGAGCGTGTCCGAGCGAAAGATCGTCGAATCCATACTGTTCCTGGCCGACGAGCCGGTCGCAGCCGGCCTGATCGGAGAGGTGCTCGAGAAGCCTCGAGTCGAGGTCGAGAGATTGCTCGGGGAACTGGCGAAGGGATACGAGGCCCAGGACCGCGGCTTCGTGCTGCGCGAGGTTGCGGGGGGCTGGCGGTTGTACACGAGCCCCGAGACCGCACCGTGGCTCGAGCGCTTCGTCACCTCGAACACGCGCGCCCGGCTCACCGGGGCGGCGCTGGAGGTGCTGGCCATCGTCGCCTATCGCCAGCCGATCGCGCGTTCGCAGATCTCCGAGATCCGGGGCGTGGACTCCGACGGCGTCGTGAAGACCCTGGTCCAGCGCGGCCTCCTGGAGGAGAAGGGACGCGCGGGCGGCCCGGGCGCACCGATTCTCTTCTCCGTCTCCGACGAGTTCCTCGAGCGGATGGGCCTGGCGTCGCTCGACGACCTGCCCCCACTCGCCGGGTTCATGCCCGACACCGAGGCGGTCGAGGACATGGAGGCGAAGCTCTCCCCGAACGCGTGAGCCCTCCCGCCACGCCCGACGGCCAGCGCCTCCAAAAGGCGCTGGCGCACGCCGGCGTGGGATCGCGGCGGGCGGTCGAGGACATGATCCGAGCCGGCCG